>WGSQ01000177.1 GCA_014871605.1 Collinsella sp.
TCGTCCCCATGGAGGATATCAACCTGCACTTCACCGGCGACTTCCACGCCATCGGTGCTGCCAACAACCTGCTGGCCGCCATGCTCGATAACCACATCCAGCAGGGCAATCAGCTCGGTATTGACGTTAAGCGCATCACCTGGAAGCGCGTCGTCGACATGAACGACCGTCAGCTGCGCCATGTTATCGATGGCATTGGCGGTAAGGCCCAAGGTGTGCCGCGCGAGGACGGCTTCGACATCACCGTTGCCTCCGAGGTCATGGCAATCCTGTGCCTGTCTACGAGCATCAACGACCTCAAGGAACGCTTGGGTGAGATTGTCGTCGGCTATAGCTTTGCCGGCGAGCCCGTCCGTGCCCGCGACCTCAAGGCCCAGGGTGCCATGGCCGCGTTGCTTAAGGACGCGCTTAAGCCCAACCTGGTGCAAACGCTCGAGGGCACGCCCGCGTTTGTCCACGGCGGTCCCTTCGCCAACATTGCCCACGGCTGCAACTCTATTATGGCCACGCGTATGGCGATGCGCTTTGGCGATGTTGCCATTACCGAGGCCGGCTTCGGTGCCGATCTGGGTGCCGAGAAGTTCCTCGACATCAAGTGCCGCATGACGGGCGTTCGCCCCAGCGCCGTCGTGGTCGTCGCGACCGCTCGTGCGCTTAAGTACAACGGTGGCGTCGCCAAGGCCGACCTCAACGAGGAGAACCTCGAGGCACTCAAGGCTGGCATGCCCAACTTGCTGCGTCATGTCGACAACATCCAGAACGTTTATGGTCTGCCCTGCGTGGTCGCCATCAACCGCTTCCCGACGGACACCGAGGCTGAGCTTGCACTCATCGAGTCCGAGTGCCAGAAGCTCGGCGTCAACGTTAAGCTTTCCGAGGTCTGGGCCAAGGGCGGCGAGGGCGCGCTCGAGCTGGCCGATGAGGTCATGCGTCTGATTGAGCAGCCGAGCGAGCTCAAGTTTGCCTATGAGGACGGCGCTGATGTCGCTGATGCCCTCGAGGCCGTTGCCACCAAGGTCTACCGCGCCGACGGCGTTGACTTTACGCCGGCCGCCAAGCGCCAGCTCGCCGAGCTGCGCGAGAACGGCTTTGGCAACCTGCCGGTGTGCGTCGCCAAGACGCAGTATAGCTTTAGCGACAACGCCAAGGCCCTGGGCGCTCCCGAGAACTTCCGCATCACCGTGCGTGAGCTCAAGGTTTCCGCCGGTGCCCACTTTGTGGTCGCGCTGACCGGCAGCGTTCTGACCATGCCGGGTCTGCCCAAGGTGCCCGCGGCCGAGAACATCGACGTCGACAACGACGGCAACATCACCGGCCTGTTCTAAGTCTGCTGTCCATAGCTGCTTGTCCGCCCCGCCGTGCCCACAAGGCCCGGCGGGGCTTTTTGATCCTTAGGCCCGCGCATGTCTTGTAGATACCGACGGACTCTGCCCATCATAGGCTTTTGCGCGGGTAGAATGCATGGATAACTTGAGGCTCACGCGCGACGGAAAGGAATCGTTGCATGGATCAGGACAAGACAACCGTGATGGGCGGCTACGGTTCCGCGCAGGCTGGCGATAGCGCCGATGCGACCCGCGTTGTTCCCAACCCCGGTTATGCCGACCCCGCCGCGACGCAGCCTTCTGCCGAGCCCACCCGGGTTATGGGCTATGGCGACACGGCGCAGGATTCTTACGCTGCATCTTCGCAAGGCCCCTATGGCAACGCAGCTCCGGATCCGTTTGATTACACGCCGCAGGATTCTTATGCTGCCTCGACGCCGAATCCCTATGACAACCTGCCGCAAAATCCCATTCCGCAGCCTCAGCAGACGACGTATATGCCTCGCACGGCGCAGCCTCGCTACGAGTCGCGCGAGCCGTATCGCGAGTACCCCAAGTCGATTCCGCAATATAGCGAAGACGAGGAGAAGAGGCCGTCGCGTTCGTCGAGCGTGATCAAGAAGATCCTCATCGTGCTGGCGATTTTCTTTGCGCTGTCGGTTGTGTTTGCCATCGTGTCGGGCATGCTCAACAAGCGGGGGAGCTCAACGGCCGATACCGCTGCCGAGCAAACCGAGTCCGCCTCGTCTAGCACCGTCGATCTGAGCGATATCCCGGGGCAGTATTGGTCCAACGCCAAGAAGCTTCTCAAGTCGCGCGGCGCCGATCTTTCGAATGCCGTGGTCCTGACTGATGATGGCTCAACGCCCGTCATCGATGCCAACTGGGTCGTTACTTCTGCCTACTATAACGACAACGGCAACCTCGAAATTCAACTCACGCACAAGAACAGCTCGGGCAACTCGTCCGGCGGCCAAAGCGGTACCGACAGCTCGAGCTCCAATACGCTGGAGGACTTGAGCAACAAGGCACAGGAGTTGGGAGACAAGGCGCAAGAGCTGGGCGATACGGCACAAAATCTGGGCGATACCGCGCAGAACTTGGGCGACATGGCGACGGATGCCTGGAACGCACTGCAAAACGGCATCTCGGGCGCGCAGGGAAACTAGCGGACGAGCGGAGCGGGGCTACAGCTGCTCGGCCGGACGCTCGGGCGAGCTAAAGCCCGAATCAAACGTGACGACGCATGAGGCATCGGGTCGGCGCTCGTGCACGATGCGCGTGACGAGCTCCAGCAGCTCCTCGTCGGATATGTCAAAGCCGTCGGGACGCACCAGGTCAAACGAAACGAACCCGTCGTGCTCGTGCAGGTCGTGGATGGAGAGCGCGGGATCGATCTGCATGACGCCGCGCTTGACCCAGCTGCGCAGGTCGTCGCTGGTGGTGGCGATGGGGTCGCAGTGCAGCGTGATATCGATGCCCATTTGGCGCTTGATGTCGTGCTCGATGGTGTCCAAAATCTCGTGGTGCTCAAATGCGTCGCCCTCGCCGGGCATCTCCACGTGGGCGCTGGCAAACTGACGACCGGGGCCGTAGTCGTGCACCATCAGGTCGTGTGTGCCCAAGACCTGCGGATAGGACATGATCTTATCGCGGATTGCCTGGACGAGCTTGGGGTCGGGCGCTTGCCCCAGCAATGGGCTGATGGCGTCGCGCACTAGGCCCATGCCGCTGATGCAGATGAAGATGCCCACACCCAGGCCTGCCCAGCCATCGAGGTCAAAGCCGGTCGTCTGCGAAATAAGCGCCGCCACCAAGACCGAGCCCGAGGTGATGACGTCGTTTTTGGAGTCCTGCGCCGTGGCGATGAGCGTTTCGGAATCGATGCGGTTACCCAGCGTGCGGTTGAACGCGGCCATCCAGAGCTTTACGAGCATGGACGTAGCCAGTGCCGCAAGGGAAATGAACGTGTAGGCGGTGGGGGAGGGCTTGATGATCTTAGTGACCGACTCGAGGATCAGGTTGATGCCGACGGCGCAAACCAGGACGGCGACAAACAAGCCGGCTAGGTACTCGTAGCGGCCGTGGCCATAGGGGTGGCCTTCGTCTGCAGGGCGGCTGGCAAGGCGGAACCCGAGCAGGCTCACGATGTTGCTCGAGGCATCGGAGAGGTTGTTGAAAGCGTCGGCGATGAGGGAGACGGAGCCGGCGAGCAGGCCCGCGATGCCCTTGGCCAGGCACAGGGTGATGTTGAGTCCAATGCAGATGAGGCTTGCGGTAAAACCCGCGTTGGTGCGGCAAGATGCATCGACCGGCTCGTCCTCGCTGCCGGGAACAAGCGTATGTACCAGCCGATTTACAAATAGCATAGCGGTCGTCCTCACAATCATGTTTAAGGGGATAGTGTAGCTCGCGCGGGGGCGCCGTGCACCGATGCTCAGAAAATGCAGCAATAGTCTGCCGGTGCTAACGAGCGAGCCTTCTCGTCTGCCTGGGTGGTCCATTTTGGGCCACATGGGTATGGGCATGTGCCTGTTTGATCGACATACTTAATGTCGACAGCCCCTGTGCAAAGGAGGACGTTTCCATGGACGAGATGTTTGCCATTAAATGTCAAAACTGCGGCGGCCCTATGTAC
>WGSQ01000178.1 GCA_014871605.1 Collinsella sp.
TGTTACAGATTGAGACAATCGGCCAGGCCCGCCCCGTCCGCCTCGTCATCTGTGGTTTACGTGGGGGCATGCGAAGCACGGGTATACTAACCGGCGGCGAATCTGCTCCATCGCTTAGAGCTGCTGCGTCTGGACGGCGCGTGATAGGGCTGCCAAAGCGATCGCCAGCGTGCTGAGCAACGTCCTCTCTGTGCGCACCCGTTTTTGTATGTATTAGCGCACTACCAAGCACGCCCGCGCGGCCGCATGCCGTGCCCATAACGCGTGCAGATAAGGAACAACGACATATGCGTAATTCTGTATCCGACGTCACGGACGCCGAGATTCTGGACGAGACCCGCGAGGCCATGACCCAGGCTGCCTTCGATGCCGCCGATGAGGCCAATGCTGCCCAGGCCGTCGAGTCCGCTACCGAGAGCCTGCCCGCCTTTGACGAGCTGGGCCTCTCCGACGAGATGCTTCGTGCTATCGAGAACCTGGGCTACACGGCGCCGACGCCCGTGCAGGCCGGCTCCATCCCCGTGGTGCTCGAGGGCCGCGACCTGCTTGCCGCCGCTCAGACCGGCACCGGCAAGACGGCCGCCTTTTTGCTGCCGACCATGAACAATCTGGAGCACATCGCTCCTCCCAAACCCGTGCGCGAGCGCGGCGGCCGCAACCGTCGTCGCGGTGCTAAAAAGCCCGAGGGCAACGGTCGCGGCCCCGTGATGCTCGTCATCACCCCTACGCGCGAGCTTGCCCAGCAAATCGACGAGGTCGCAAGCAAAATCGCCGACGTCACCGGCCATGTTGCCGTGACCGTCGTGGGCGGCGTGAGCTACAAGCCGCAGACCGCGGCACTTAAGTACGGCTGCGACATCCTGGTCGCCACGCCGGGCCGTTTGGTCGATTTGATCGAGCAGGGCGCCTGCCACCTGGACGAGGTCAAGGTGCTGGTGCTCGACGAGGCCGACCGCATGCTCGACATGGGCTTTTTGCCCGCCGTCCGCCGCATTGTGCGCGAGACGCCGGCCGAGCGCCAGACGCTGCTGTTCTCGGCCACACTTGACGAGGAGGCTATGGGCGAGATCACCGACCTGGTGAGCGACCCGGCTCGCGTGGAGATCGCACCGGCCACGTCGACCGCCGACACCGTCGACCAGTTTGTGTTCCCGGTGTCCATCGAGGCCAAGAACAACCTGTTGCCCGAGTTCCTCAAGAAGGAGGGCCCGGAGCGCACCATCGTCTTTATGCGTACCAAGCATCGCGCCGACAGCTGCTGCCGTCGTCTGGAGCGCAAGGGCATCAAGGCCGCCGCGATTCACGGCAACCGCAGCCAGGCCCAGCGCGAGCGTGCCCTTTCGGCCTTCCGCGACGGCACCGTCGACGTGTTGGTGGCGACCGACGTGCTCGCCCGCGGCATCGACATCAGCGACGTGCGCTACGTCGTGAACTTTGACGTGCCGGCCGAGCCGACCGACTACATCCACCGTATTGGCCGCACGGGTCGTGCCGGCGAGCTGGGCTGGGCCATCACGTTTGTGACCGAGCAGGATGTCGATGAGTTCTACGAGATCGAGAAGCTCATGGACAAGACCGCCGACATCTACGAGGCCGGCGACCTGCATGTGGGCCCCAATCCGCCCGCGGTTGACCCCGAGCGCGATCCTGCGGCCTTTAAGGTGAAGAAGAAGACCAAGCGCGGCAAGTCCAAGAGCAAGAAGAAGCTTGAGCAGGCGCGTCGCGACGGCAAGCGCAACGGCGACGATTACGGCGACGTGGCTGGTCGTTCCAACCGCGGTCGCGACGAGCGCCGTGGCGATGGCGAGCGTCCGAGCCGTCCCAAGCGCGGTGGCAAGACCCGCGTGCGCGAGGGCGTTCAGGCTCGCGTGGACGAGGCCGTGGAGAGCGTGGCCCGCGAGGTTGCTGCCGAGGAGCGCGGCGGTGCTGACGCCGTCAAGCAGGCCCCGCGTGGCAACCGTGCCGAGCGTCGTGCCAAGCAGTTCCAGGGCGAGGCACATCGCCGCCGTCGCGAGGATGAGGATCGCGGTGGCCGTCGTCGTGTCGAGCGCGAGGACGAGGGCCGCGGTTCGCGCGGTGGCAAGCGCGGTGCGGGCGACCGCCGTCGTTCCGGTCGTGATGACGAGCGCGGTGGCCGTGATGAGCGTCGCGGCGGCGAGGGTCGCGGTGAGCGAGGTTCCCGTGGCGGCGAGTCTCGCGGCGGCAAGCGCTTTGACGAGCGCGGAGGCCGCGAGGGCGGCCGCGGTGGCGAGCGTCGCGAGGGCGCTCGCGGCAACGGTGGCCGCAGCGGCGCCGGTCGTTCGGGTGAGTCGCGCGATCGTCGCGACCCGCGTGCCAGCCGCGATCGTCGCGATGACTGGCGCAACTACGATGACACCCGCGAGGAGCGTCGTGGCGGCTACCGCGGCGGGCGTGGTGGCAACCAGGCCGGCTCCCGCGGCGGTCGCGCCGGCGGTCGCGATAACCGTGGCAGCTATGGTAACAATCGTGGCGGTAAGCGCGGCGGCAGCTCCCGCCGCCCCGGTGACGGCGGCGGCAAGCGCAAATAGCATACGCATCGCCCACTAGAGCGAGGTGAACCAAGGGCCCCGAGCAACTACGCTCGGGGCCCTTTTTGTTTGCCGTATCCGATCGCTAGTTCAAATGTGATCTCCTCGGGAATGCATCTAGAAGATGCCGTGGGCCTGTTTCCTGCCATGCGGCAATGGGTCCCATGGGGTGTGCCGTGCATTTTTTGGAGTATTCAGCAGCTCTAGTTGGCTGCATACGATTCGGTATTGCCAACGGCGGCCTCCAGATATCCCCTATGAGTGTTTTGAGTTAGATTTCGCCGTTTTTTGAAGCAAAGGTACGTCGTTCTCGCTATGTCGGAACCCAAAATGACGCAGCGCCCTAAAGGTTTGCCCGCTCGGGGTATTGCTGGCGTGAGAGCGCTGCAGAATACTCCGTTTTTTGCACGTGCTGGGATGGGGTACCTCAGGAGAACGCGGCGGTATCCAGTAAATATATGCAATCTGTACCGGGAATTATGCAAACCGAAAAGGCGGGCAGTATGGGTTGGTGTATCGGGCTGCCTAGCGCACCAAAACGGGGAGCTCCCCCCCATGCGCCGTATACTCTGTCTGAATGTGAAAGCGGCTTGACGCGTTGCCAGGCGTAGGGGAGGGTGTCTCGATGAGCGTATTCGAAATTGTGTTTAGTCCGACGGGTGGAACGCGGAAGGTGTCTGGCCTTGTGGCCGGGGCACTGGGCAAGAATACCGTTACCGTCGATCTGACCGATAGCGGGCTAGATTTCAGCGCTGTCTCGATGACTGAGGACGACGTGGCCGTAATCTCTGTGCCGGCGTATGCCGGTAGAATCCCGGCTGTGGTGGCTGACCGGTTGGGCATGGTGCGCGGCAACGGGGCTCGGGCTGTTTTGGTTTGTGTATACGGAAACCGCGCGTTTGAGGACACGCTCGTAGAGCTGGAGGACGTTGCGAAGCATGCGGGATTCCGGGTGATCGCGGCAGTTGCGGCCATTGCAGAACATTCCATTGCGCGACAGTTTGCTGCCGGTCGTCCGGATGCGCAGGATGAGGCGCAGCTCGCAGAGTTTGCGCAGCAAATTCAGCAAAAGCTGTTGGCTGAGGATGCGTCCGAGCCCTCTATTCCCGGCAACCGTCCTTATAAACAAGCCGGAGGTCACCGCATGGCACCCGAGGCAACAGAGGATTGCGTCTCCTGCGGTGCATGCGCCGCGGCGTGCCCCGTTTGTGCTATCGACAAGGGTGACCCCAAACGAGCAGCTGGCGAGGCGTGCATCTCCTGCATGCGCTGCATTGCCGTATGTCCGCGAGGCGCTCGCAAGCTTGATCCCAACAAGCTATCCGCTGTTTCCCAGATGCTGAGCAAGGTTTGCGTCGTGCGGAAGGAATGCGAGCTCTTCATCTAGCGCATACGA
>WGSQ01000179.1 GCA_014871605.1 Collinsella sp.
CGTGGCGCTCGTTCATAAGCGGGAACCGTACGATTCGAGCTTTGTGCACCTGCGCGAGCTTTCGCTGGATCAGGTTTCGGCCGCTATTGAGCGCATGTCTGCGCTGGATGTCGCAGGCATTGCCGCGTTGCCAGGCGTGCAGCCCAAACGCGCGGGCGTGATCTTGGCTGGCGCTGTGGTGATCCGCGAGCTCATGCGCGCTGGCGGCTACAAGACGCTCACTGTAAGCGAGAACAGCCTACTTGCCGGCATGGCCGCCACCATCAACGAGGCTCTCGACGGCGCCGCCCCCACCATCGCCTGGACCCCCAGCCTCAGCACCCTCCAATAAGTTGCGGTGAAATACGGACTAAAATCGCCCTTTCGGGCACCAAACAGTCCCTATTCCACCGCAACTCAACAGCCGGCACCTGGGGACGTTCCTTTTCTGCCGGCACCTGGGGACAGTCCTTGCGGGGCGTCCCCACAGCGCCTATGCCAGCTTGTCGATTTGCCCAATCTCCCAAAGCGGAATATTGACGAGCATGCCCTCGTCTCTATATGCCGCCAGGGAGCTCCTCACGCAACGCTCGAGCTTGAATTTTTCGCAGGCTATTTTTAGACTCTTCGCTTTAAGGTTCTCTGCCGCCTTGACCTCAAGCGGAAGCACGGTTCCCGCATGGTCGATGGCAAAGTCGGTTTCGGCATTGCCAGAGGTAGAGGACCAATACGCGGGAGTTTTGTCCTGGAGCAAAAGCTCCTGCGCGACGTATTGTTCGGTCAGCGAACCTTTGAACTCGGTAAAAACAGCGGATCCGTTAAGAACGATGGCCGGAGAGAGACCGGAGAGCGCTCCGAGGATGCCGGTGTCGATGCAGAACAGTTTGAAGCCCGAGAGGTCTTCGTAGCTCGAGAGCGGTGCCTTTAGAGCGGAAACACGTGGCACCTTATGAACGATTCCGTAGTCCGTGAGCCACTGGAGGCTTTCCTCGAAATCGCGTGCGCGCGCTCCGGGACGAAGGGCGCCATAGACAAACTTCTTGTTCTCCTTTGCAAGCTGGCCGGGAAGGGATTTCCAAACCAACCTCATGCGCTCGACGATGCGGGCGGGTGCATGTTTGCCAAAATCGGATTCGTAAGCCTCGATGATTTGCTGCTGAAGCCTTCGGGCTTCGATGAAATCGCGTGTCTCGGCGAAAGCGGAGACAACTTCGGGCATACCGCCGACAACAAGGTATTCCTTGAGCAAGTGCTCGAGCTTTTCGGTAACGTTTGCTAGAAGGTTCATGTCTGCGGCAAGGATGGCGTCGGCGAGCGGGTTGCCGTCGACGGCACGAACGAATTCGGCAAACCCCATGGGACGCATGGTGAGCTGGTCGATTTTACCGACGGGAAATGACTCGTTTTCGCGTCGGAGCGCGAGGCCCATATAGGAACCGGCTGCCACGATGTGGTATTCGGGTGCAAGTTCGTTGAAGTACTTGAGTGAGGTGATCCCGCGTGGTGCCTCTTGGATCTCGTCGAAGATGATGAGCGTGTCTTCCGGCGTTACGGTTTGGCCACGTAGGAGTTCTATCTGGGAGATGATGCGCTTGGGGTCGAGGTTCCCATCGAACAGCGAGCGTGTGCTCGGCTCGAGCATAAAGTCAAAACGAATGACGTTTCGATACTGCTGGCTTGCGAATTCGTTAAGAAGCCAAGTCTTTCCTGTCTGGCGGGCTCCCTTAAGCAAGAGAGGTTTGCGATTCGCCCTTGATTTCCAAGCGATAAGTTCACTCATAAGCTGTCGCTGCATATTGCCTCCCAACCCTCTCGGCTAGTATAAGGCCATTTGGTCGTTTCCATCGGAAAATGTGCGAGACAACCACGTTTTTCCATCGGAAAATGTGCGAGACAGCCACGTTTTTCCATCGGAAAATGTGTAAATACCAACCTAAGTTGCGGTGGAATAGTTCCTAAATGGGCTGGTAAACTGCCAAAACAGGAACTATTCCACCGCAACTTAGAGCCCCGCCGGCGTGTAAAAGAAGCGAGCCCGCATCCCTGGGGAACACGGGCTCGCAAGCAATCACATGGTAGGGGCGGTGGGACTCGAACCCACAATCCTTGCGGCGAGAGATTTTAAGTCTCCTGCGTATGCCAATTCCGCCACGCCCCCGTGAAACTAGAAGTCTAGCACAAGCCGTCCGTTACGCGTTGACGGCCATCGAGTGTTGGCCCGACTTCTCCAGGAACTCTTGGAACTTTGCCTCGTCGCCCTTGTTTTGGTATTGCAGGGCCAGCAGGTACTCCAAGCGGCAGCGCTTGACCGGGTCGTCGCCGACATCCTCGAGCATGCGCTCCAGCTCGGGGATGTCGTTGTGGCGCTTGAGGATCATCGTGTCGTACATCAGTTGACATTCGTGCGCGACTGCCTCGGCCTGGCCGCCCTCAAAGCCTTTGATCTCGTGCAGCAACTCCTTGGACTTTTTGCGGTTCTCCTGACCAACGTAGTAGTTAAAAGCTTTGATCACCAGGTCGACGCGCTGCATCTTGGGCAGGTTGAGCCCCAGCAGCAAATCGAACATCTCGTCGGCGCGCTTGTGGTCCTCGCGCAGCAGATAGGAGTTCAGGCGCAGGTAGTCGCGGTTGTAGCGCGGGTACAGCATGCTGGTGAGTTTGCCATCGAGCAAACGATCGAACTCGTCCCACTGCTTCGCAGCCATCAACTGCTGCAGGCGCTTAAACGTGGTGCGTTTTTTGACGCTAAAGAACACCGACACGGCGATGCAGATGATAACGACGGCGGTCCAGAGTGTGCGGGAATCGGGCATATTAGGGTCCTTAGTCGCTCGTAAAACAAGCGGTATGACAACACGTACTAGATGTATTATACGCAGCGCGCAAGCAAACTAGCATAAAAGCTCATCGAGGCTGAGTGCCATCGCTCGCTGCGGTACACTTACCTAAAGTAAACCATGAAGGGAGATATTACCTATGAAGAAGATCGTTTTGGCTTGCGGTGCTGGCGCTGCTACTTCCACGCTCGTTGCCCAGAAGGTCGCCACCATGCTCGACGCCAACGGTTATGCCGGCAAGTATGAGATCGTGCAGTGCGCCATCTCCGAGGCCAAGGACTACTGCGACGAGGGCGCCGACCTGCTGATCGCCACCACCGTTGCCCCCGAGGGCCTCACCTGCCCGTACGTGAGCGGCGTGCCCTTCATGACCGGCATGAACCGCGTCGCTGCCGAGAAGGCCGTTCTCGACGTCATGGCTCAGTAGGCGCTGACTGTATGAGTGAGCAGAACGCCAATCCGGTTGAGCTCTTTGGCATGCGCGTTGCCCATGTGGGCATTAACGCCACCGACCCGGCAGACGCCCTGGAGATCGCGGAGCTGTTCTCGACGATGATGGGTCTGCCCGTTATCGAGACCCCGGTTTCGTACTTTAACGATTCGCTGGTCGAGATCATGAAGCAGAACGGTCGTGGCACCAAGGGCCACATTGGCTTTGCCGTCAACGACATCGATGCGGCCGAGAAGTGGTTTGCCGAGCGCGGACTCGAGGTCAACGAGGAGTCGCGCGTACTGCTGCCCGACGGCGGCACCAAGCTCGTGTACTTTAAGCGCGAGTTCGCCGGTTTCGCCGTGCACCTGTGCCGCGAGTAGCGCACAAGCTGCCATAGCTAGCAAAAAGGGATAGGGCCGCGTGGCCTTATCCCTTTATTTATGCCGAGGGGTTGACTTTTGCAACGGTCAAAAAACCGAAGTCTAATACTTTTCCGAGAAGTGAACGAGACAAATCGGACCCCCGAAGCATCGACACTTTAAGGGCGTCGTTTCCTGCGGTTTCGATACTAGAATCCTGCGATTTTGCCGACGAAAAATGTGGATGCTTCAGGGGTCCAAAAACAGACGTTCACTTCGCGGAAAAGTATTAGACCTCGATAGCA
>WGSQ01000018.1 GCA_014871605.1 Collinsella sp.
GGATACCCCAGTCAATGCCATTGCCAGTCGGATAGAACACGCCGATGTTTTGATAGACGTCCGCACAGCAAAAACCAGCCGCGCACGCTTTAATACCCATGGTCTTCTCCAATGTTCAAAAGGGGACCCACCACATGGCGAGCCCCCTTTTCGCATTCCGCTTATTGTTTTGCATCGGCCGTCCAAGGCCTCGTAGCCAGACCGCCGTACGCTTTCTTAAGCTATTCGACGATTGGTGCTCCGTGGCCCCAAGAACCTTCCATACCGCACACGGTCGAGGCAAACCCGGCAGCAAAGTCGAGCGCGCGCTCGATGGCCTCGGCGCCATCCTCACCGCGCTTGGCGGAATCGAGATAGCACATCAAAAACGAGGTGAGGAACGAGTCGCCCGCCCCCATGGTGTCCTTCATGTCCGTTACCGGTTTAGCCAGCTGGCGGTAATAACGCTCGCCGTCGTAAGCAATGCAGCCCTCGGCGCCCGCCGTAGCCGACACAAAACGCGGACCCAGGCCCTTCACCCATGCCAGACGCTCGCGAATCTCGTCCTCACTCGCAGCATCCGCCGCACTAAAGAAAGCGAAATCGACGTAGGGCGCAATCTGCTCGTAGTACTCGTCGGTGGAGTCATCCGAAAAGTCAAAAGAGACCGTGACGCCCGCAGCCTTCAGCTTGGGCAGCTCGCGCTCGGTAAAGCAATAGTTGCCCGAATGAACCACATCGAACTGCTTCATGTACGCAAGGTCAAAACGATCGAGGACATAGCGCGCATCGCCACGGATACCGCCCTCGTTGGAGCCAAGGAAGACACGGTCACCGTCGACGACGGTCACACGAGCCGCTCCGTTCTCGCCAATCATCTGCTCGCACTTGTCAAGCTCGATACCCTCATCCTCGAGGCTTGCAATGACATGCTCGGCAGCGGCGTCATTGCCAAAAATGCCCATGTATGCGGAGCGTGCGGCACCGCATTTCTTGGCATAAACGGCGAAGTTCACCGCGTTACCGCCAGGATACATGGTGTGGATATGCTCGTAGCGATCGACGACGTTGTCGCCAAATCCGAGCGCGTTAACGTTAAATGCCATGGCCTTTGTCCCTTCTAGTACTCGACAACACCCATATAGCGGCGGAAATCGGGATCGTGATCAAACACCTTGCCGCGTGCAGCACGCAGCTCGCAGTTCATGGCGTAGAACAGCACCGGGTCCAGATAGGCACGGACGCTCGCCGGCACGGCTTCCATACCGTACTCCTTGGCATCGAGCACCATCAGCGTATCGGTATGCGTCTTAAGGAACGCCAGGGCGCGCTCGTCCATAGCACGGCACTCGCTGGAGCCCATCTGCAGGAAGTAAAAAACGCCATCCTGAGTAGCCTCGAAGGGGCCGTGGAAGTACTCGGCAGAGTGGATGTAGCTGCAGTGCTGCCACTGCATCTCCATAAGAGAGCAGATAGCGAAACCGTAGGTCTGGCTAAAGTTGGGACCGCTGCCCAGAATGTAGAAGAACTCGTGCTCCTGGCAAAGCTTGGCAAAACGATCGCCCAGCTCGGCATTTACCTTCTCACGTGCCGGGGGAAGAATCTTATCCATCTCGGCGATACCGGCATACATATCGGCAAGATCGGCGTAGCCCTCCTGCTGATCGAGCAGCTCTGCCGCAAGCGACAGCGAAATGCCAGCGGGGACCTCGGCCTGCGGCACGCCCTCGCCCCATGGGTAGACCCACGTGGTCCACTTGCCGGAGTCGATCTTGGATCCAGCGTTGTCGGTCTGGGCGATCACCGTAGCGCCGGCGGCAAGGGCAATCTCGCAGCCCTCGACGACCTCCGGGGTATTGCCACTGTGGCTGCAAGCGATGACCAGGGACTTCTCGCCCAGACGACGCGGACGCATAATGTCGAATTCACGTGCGGTATAAATATACGAAGTGAAGGTGGTTGCCTCGCGCTGCAGAAGCTCATGAGCCGGGATCAAATCGATCATGGAGCCACCGCAAGCAATCCAGTAGACGCTGTCGAACTTGCCCTTCTCGGCAATTGCCTCTTTGATCAGATCGTGTGCGTTCATATCCAGTTCCTTTCTTGTTTGGCCCGCAATCAATGACGTTGGTTGCGTGGCCGATGGTTGTTTTAGTCAATCAGATATTTCTCGAATGCGGCCATGTTCTTGGCATCTGCCGCCGCCGGGTCATCGTAGTAACGACCGTCCGTGATTTCCTGGCCCAGCATGCCGTCGAAACCATGGGCGTTGAGTGTGGCAACGAAGGCGTCCATATCGTGCTTGCCATCGCCCCACACCAGATGGCCATACGGGTCACCGTCGATAAAGTGCATCTCGTGAATTGCCCCATCACCAAAGGTGGCAAACCAGTCCTCGAGCGTCTCGCCAGCAACGCCCATCGCGGTTGTATCAACCATGGGCTGTAAGTACGGGCTCGCGACCTCGTCAATCATGCGCTTCGCATCGGAAACCGTCGTCACAAGGTTGCTCTCCTCGGGACGCAGGCTTTCCATCGTAAGCACCAGACCGTGCTCGCCGGCATACTCCGCCAGAATGGACAAGTGCTCGCGGCTGCGCTTCCAGGCTTCCTCGCGGTCCTCGTCCCAGTCGCCCCAGCCCGAGTTGACGGACATACGGTCGCACCCAAGTACCTCGGCAAGCTCAATGCCGTGCTTAAAGTACGCCAGGCTGCGCTGTTCATGCAGCGGTTTGCGTGCGCAGTACTGCCAAGGATAGACAACGTTCTCGGGGCACAGAGTACGATACCTAAGCCCACGGTCTGCAGCCTTTTTCGCCAGGACCTCAGCCTCAAAGTAGCCCGTGTGGTCGAGCGTCACATGCGGCTCTGCGCACCACAGCTCAATGGACTCAAAGCCCAAACGCTGCTGCACATCAAGGAAGTAATCGAGCGACCACATGATGTAGTGGATATTCATGCCCGCAATCTGCTCGCGGCGCAGCGTCGGTTTGGATTCAGACATCTTATGCCTCCTTATTTCGATCGAACACGATTTGTCCGTCCGACATCGTCATATCAACCGCAAGATCGCGTGCGTCGCGATAATCGAGGTCAAACACATCCCGATCGAGCACGCAGATATCGGCAAGCTTGCCGACCTCGAGCGTACCCAGCTCGTCTTCGCGCATCAGATCGTACGCGCCCCCGGCAGTCCAAGCGCGCAAGAGCTCGACAAGCGTCAGCGTGTTGACCTCATTCACAGGCAGTCCGTCGGCGAAGAATCCGCCGCACGCGCTGTAGATTGACTCGCCCAGGCTCGGAATCAGCAGCGGCAAATCCGTTCCACAGCACACTGTGCATCCGGAATCTTCCATGCCGCGGCGATTCCAGCTGTGCAAAAGTCGCGTCTCGCCAATTTGTCGACGCATCATCGATAGGCAATCCTCGCGCCGGTCCAGCGTCAGAATCTGCGGATAGACCTCGCAAATTCCACCTAACTTGCCAAACTCGACAAGATCGGTCGGGTCAGAGTTCTCGAGATCGGTAATCGCATGGCGGCGAAGCATCCGTCCATGCTCGTCTCGAGGCAGCGAGGCATAGAGCGCCACGGTGCGACGAACGGCGCCATCGCCCTGGCAATGCAAGGAATATCGGAAGCCGTCAGCATCAATTGCACGCAGCTCGCTCTCAATCAGATCCCACTCTGGTTCCTCGACGACCGTCTTGCCGGCAGCGCCCGCATCGGCCGTGTCCTCATAGGGGTCAATCATCTCGGCAAGCCCCGCCCATACGCCGCGATCGGTCATACGGTTGAAGCCAGAAAAACGAACGAACGGTCCCCGGAAGCGCTCTCGCGCCTCGCGGGCATATGCCAGATTTGCACCGGCGCCCACCGGCTGCGACATCATAGAGACGCGAACCGTCAGCTCACCAGATTCCTCACGGCGAGCCATTTCGTCGGCAAAGCCGTAGTAGTCATCAAACGCCATTTCCTTGATGGCGGTAACGCCGCGCTCGTTAAGCATGCTCATGTAGTCCGAATACCCGGCACGCGCCTCGGGCAGCGCAAGGAAATCGCTCATCATGCGCCAGATCTTCTCGGCATAGCACGCCTGGGGTGTAAAGCCATATCGCGCACTGGCGGCAGCGTTGAGAACGCAGGTCCCCGCTCCTGGTGTAAAGCAGACGACGGGGATATCGCCAAAACAATCGTCAAACACAGCTGCCGTATTTGCGTTCTCGACATCCGATGCCAACGTTTCGGGTAGGTTGTGGCCAAAAGCCGCCGCGCAATCCGGATGATCTTCTTTCCATGCACGCAAGAGCGACACAGCCTCTTTGGCATCAGCGATGCCGGACAGATCAGACCCCAACGTCCGCAGCGCCCAACCTGTATAGAAGGTATGCACATCGATCAGGCCAGGCATGACAGTGCGGTCGCCCAGGTCAACTACCTCGTCCGCCTGGGTCAAATACGAAGCTACCTCACACTTGGTGCCAACAGCCTCAATTCGATTGCCACGGACCGCTACGAAACCTTCAAACGGCAGGTCCCCCGTACCGGTAAAGACGCTCTTAGTCGTCAGGACCGTCAAACGATCAGACATCACAACCACCTACACCGGAAGCATGCCAGAGATTGCCGTTACGATCAGGCCAAAGACGACCATGAAAATGAAGAACTTCCAAATGGTCTTCCACCATTGGCCAAACGAAATCCTAGCCACGGCAAGACCGGCGACCGTCATGCCCGCCACGGGGCTGATGGTGTTGATGGTCTGGTTGGCAAACTGGAGCGCGGTGACGGCCGCCTCGGGATTGAGGCCCATGAGCTCGGTCAGGGGGCCCATAACGGGCATGGTGAGCGCCGCCAGGCCAGAACTCGAGGGAACCAGCAAAGAGAGCAGGCCAAGGACGACATACATAAACGTGGTGTAGACGGCGGCGGGTGCACCGGCGAGCGCGGTAGCGAGCGCCTGGAGGATGGTGTCGATGATCATGCCGCCCTCGGCGATGACCAGAATACCGCGAGCGATACCGATAACGACGGCAGCGTACGCAAAGTCGGCGAGACCCTTAACGAACTCCTCTGCGATCGTCTGCTGGTCAAGGCCGCCCAGGATACCGGCAAGCAAGCCCATGCCAAGGAACACGGCGGAAATCTGATTCATGTACCAGCCCTGGGTAACAAGACCCCAGACGATAATGCCCATACCGCAAGCAAAATCGATAAGCACGAGCTTCTGACGGATAGTGAACTCTTCCTCGATGGAGGCATCGGTCACGGAAAATTCAATACGCTTGAGCTTATCGTCCTCGTACACAATGGACGACTCGGGGTTTTTCTTGACGCGCATGGCGTAGCGCATGGCCCATGCGATACCGACGGCAGTGAAGATGACCCAAGAAACGGCACGCAGCCACAGTTGCGGATTACCCTCGATGCCAATGATGCCTTGGGCGATCAAAACATTAAACGGGTCGATGGTCGAAGCACAATATCCCAGGTTAGGACCAAGGAAGCAGATGATGAATGCCGTCATCGAGTCATAACCGATACCCATCATGATGGGAATGAAGATGGCATAGAACGGCAGGGCTTCCTCAGACATACCGAACGTAGTGCCACAAATGGACAGCAACGTCATCGTGATGGGAATGATGAGGATGTCCTTGTTCTTGAGCTTTTTAATCACACGGCTCATGCCGGCATTCAAAGCGTTGGTCTTGGTGATGATCGCGAACGATCCGCCAATCAATAAGACGAACGCAACGACGTCGGCAGCCTCTTGGATACCCTTGGTGGGCGCTTGCAGAACCGCGAAGATATCCTGGCCCAGATTGATGGTCTCGCCGGTCTCGGAATCGGTGTAGTTCTTATCGACCTGTTCATAGGTTCCAGCAACGGCGACTTCACGCTCGCCCGCCGCTGTCGAAATCGTCTTGCGCTGATACTGACCAGAGGGAACGATCCAAGTCAGGACCGCAAAGACAACGATCAGCAAGAACATGATCGTATAGACATGCGGTAATTTGAACTTAAAACGTCTGTTTGTCTTCTTCGCCTTCGTATCTGACATAGATACCTCCAAAGAACTCGAGACTGCATCGCATCTCGCTTCAACGTTTGCATAAGGCAAACGTTCTATGACGTCCCATAGATTACCAGCAGCTTTTTCCTTCATCAAGATAATTTCAAACTGGTTGCCGCAACGCGGTTGAACGGTTGTGTTCGCGCCGTGAACGGTATGGAAACGCCCGGTGAGATGATCCACCGGGCGTTTCCATTCGCAATGTACTAGATGTCAAAAACGTAGCGAGACCCAACGATCCGCTGACGACCGATGATAAACGGCCGCCGCTGCTCATCGAAAAAGAAGGCTTCCATATAAAACAAGGGTTCGCCAACGGGAACTGCCAACAGCCGAGCGACCTCGGGCGACGCGCACGCGATCTCGAGCGTGCACGGGTCGGTAAACGCGGGCGTGCGGCCCGTTCGGTTGCGCACGAACTCAAAAATGGATTGGTTAGATAGAGGTGCCGTTGATAGATAGGCGTTGTCCTCGTAAACGTATATGTTGTTCTCGAGCATGACGGGGACTCCATCGGCAGTACGTACACGCTCAACGCAAATCAAATCAGTTCCAACGGGAACACCAAAGAACTGCGCTTCGGTAGAATCTGCCGGCAGTATCTTTCTCGAAATGACGCACGCCCCCGGCTCCATTCCGTTAACGCGACATGCGTCCGAAAAACTCTGGACGTCATCCTTCTGGCGAATCTTGCGCTTAAGCTTGGGGGCATTGACAAACGTGCCTTTCCCCTGCCGCTTCGTTAGATAGCCCTGCTGGACGAGCTCCTCAATAGCGCGTCGCACGGTAACGCGGCCAACTTTATAGTTCTCAGCCAATTCGAATTCGTTGGGTATCCGCGCGCCCGCCTTGTAGGCACCGGAATTGATTTCGTTTTTAATGATATCGATAACCTGTTGGTACAGCGGTACCGCTGCTTTACCGTCAGTTAGTCCTTCAGTCGGTGGCATATACCCTCTCCCAGCCCAATTAAGTCAAAAGCGGGCTTAAGGGCATTCAACAAGCCCTTAAGCCCGCATTAGCATAAAGTATGCTTGCTGCCGCACCAAAATGTCGGGTATTTACTCATCTGACCCGAAAAACGCGCAACTACCGCGCTCCTAAGAAAGCGTGAGCAGCTCCGGCAGCTGGTCGATAATCTTGTCCGCGGCATCCTGGCTAAAGCCAAAGCGCTCCTCGCGCTTGGCAATAACTGTCAGGCCGGCTCGCTTGCCGGCAGTGATGCCAGGCACCGAATCCTCAACGCAGCAGCAGCGATTCGCGGGCAGCCCCAGCAGGTCCAGCGCATGCAGGTAGATGTCGGGCTCGGGCTTGCTCTCCTTAAACTGCTCGCCGCTCACCACATACTCAAAGGCATCCGACAGCCCGCACGCATTGAGCACTTCCTCGATGCTATCCATGGGAGACGAGCTGGCAAGCGCCACGCGAACGCCACGGCGCGGCAGCTCTCGAATCGTATCCACGGCGCCTGGGTTAATCAAAGCCTGATAGTCGCGCGGACGCTTATGCGCCCACTCGTCCCAACGGATCAACGCTTCCTCGCCAGTTAAATGCCCCTTCCCGGCTCGCTCAAACCAATCGACCAGCATACGCAGGAAGAACTGATGCGAGGTACCAACCTGCCCGTTCAACTCCTCTTGAGTCAGGTTAAGCCCAAGCTCCTTGGCAAACGCGGCAGTCTCGCCCAGGTAGTAATACTCGGTATCGACAATGACGCCGTCCATGTCAAAGATAACGGCGTCGAACGGAAATGCGGACACGGCACCCTCCCTAACAAAAGGGCGCCCGCAAGCGGACGCCCGAGCCATGCACTATCGGCGATTCTAACCCAGCAGCTTATCCAGCGCCACCGCAATGCCGTCTTCGTTATTATTGGCGGTCACCATCTGGGCCACAGCCTTGACCTCATCGACGGCGTTGCCCATGGCAACACCGGTTCCGGCCCACTCAATCATAGACTTGTCATTCTGGCCGTCGCCAAACGAGACGACCTCGCTGGCATCGATGCCGAGCTTGGGCAGGGCACCCTCGAGCGCGCGGGCCTTGTCAATACCGGGCGCCGTGTACTCAAAGTACCAGTCGGCCGTAAACATACCCGAAAGCGTCTGGGTAAAGGGCGCGTACATCTCCTCGTGATGCGCTTGCAGATAGGCCGGGTCGCCCGCCGTCAGCAGCTTGTCCACGGGATAAGCATCAGCGACCTCATGCAGGCTCTCCACCTCGCGAATCTTAAGATCGCACGCGTCGCGCTCATACTTGACGATGTTTTTCTGCGAGCCGTCAGGCAGCGTGATCATGCAATGGTACGAGTCCTCAACGTGCAGATCGCGACCGAGCGAAATCATAGGGATCACGTCAAAATTACGCAGGTGATCAATCAGGCGATGCAATTCGTCGGCAGGCATAGCCTGATCGAACAGCACTTCGTCGGTCTGGGCATCGATGACGTGAGCGCCGTTAAAGGCCACCAGCAAACCATCATGACTCTGAAGGTCGAGCTCCTGCGCCAAGGCGTGCAGCCCCCATGCGGGACGGCCCGAAGCCAAAATGAGCTTAATGCCCGACTCCTGCGCCGCGAGCAGCTTCTCGCGCGTACACGGGCTAATCACTTTCTGGTCGTTGGTGAGCGTACCGTCGATATCCATTGCGATGGCTTTAATTGCCATATGTGCCTCCTTGCATCGTTTTTATCGCGCACTATCTTATCCGAGCCGGGGCACGTTCGCACAGCGCGCGTATGACGGTTGCAAAACCACCCCATTTGAAACAAAGGCAAAAAAGTACTTGCAAAGACGCGTTCCGACATATAAGTTGATAAAAGACCGCCGTTGCGGTTTTAAGTAGATCAAGCATATGAAGTTTGAGTTTTAGCGTGTAAGAGAAGGAAGATCGGCAAAGTACAACCCCAAACGTAATGACAACTTAATGAGGTAACTGCCACATGTGAGGCACCTAGGGCATTGCTGTCTCGATTTTGAGCACGATGCCTTCCGCCTTGCATGGGCCGTTCCATCCCGCCCCTGCAGCAACTGCCTCACGGGCTCATTGAAAACCGCATAGCACCCCAACGTCAGCACATCACCCACGGCAAGCACATCACTCACGACAACCAACACATCAACAAACAGCACGAACATCAACCGATTGGAGAAGCTATGACAAACCACCACGCTGAAGACGGCGATAAGAAAAGCATTCTGGATGCCCGCATTGAGCGAGCATATGCAAACGAATATGACGCCGCCTTTGCCGCCGCGACCATCAAGAACTACGCGTCGCTACCGCTCGCGACGATCTTGGCCGACCACCCTCAACAGCTGAAGCGCTGCACAAAGATCATGGGCGACCCCGACATTCGCAAGCTGACAGACCCCTATGCCCCAAAACGCGACAACGATTCGTACGTTCTTACCGTAGGCTGCCTAGCCCATATGCTTACGGCGCTCGACACGAAACTCAAGCTCGAATGGGAACCCGACGAGCGTCATGAACTCGAAAGCAAGCGGAACACCCTGCGCACCGCACTGTTCCTTCCGTTGGACGGCCTCAAGCGCTGCAACGTCGAGCTCAATACACAGGCGCGGCAAAAGCCCGGGACCACGGGGCAGAAAACTCCAAGACCCCATGCGGCCATCGTCGACCGCAACCGATATAACCGCATGACCGCGCACTTTTCCGCCGAGGGAGCAGCCATAAGGACGCTGATCGACCTGCTGTGCCTCCTGAGCATCAACGAGCTATTTGAGGGCTATCTCGCCCTTGTTCCCGCGACGGCACCCAAGTCGGTAGCAAAGATCATCGAGACCTGCAGACGCCAGTTTGAGCGCCATCGCAATGGCAGCGAGATGAACGCCAGCATCGCGCAGTACTACGCGGCTCATTACAAAAATGACGGATGTGCCCCTGTCGAGCATCAGCTGCGGCTCGCCTACACCACGCCCGTCGCAACGCTCCATCGCTTTGGAGCCCTTGGCGCTTGCGAGCCGCACGAACAGGCAGCCTGCCCCACAACCGAGCTCGATCTCAGGCTCGGACGAACCCTGTAGCCCGCCAGCCCCTCCGCGGGCAACAATCCTATTCCACAACACAACCAACGGAAAGGAGTCCTCATGGACACCAATCATTCCCCCATCATCAGCCCCCTCACCATGCGTGAATCCGCCCGAGGTATCACGCTCACCAGCATTTACGATGAGATGCTCGCCCGTCGCGAGCTCTCCGTCATGGGAAACATCGAAACCCCGATGGCCCACGACCTATGCCAGCAGATTCGTTTGCTCGATGCCACCGACCCCAGCCGCCCCATCACCATATTTGTCGCCAGCGCCGGCGGAAGCGTGCGATCGGGTCTTGCGATCTATGACGCCATGCGCCTCGCATCGTGCCCCATCCGCACCGTCTGCCTGGAATTCGCCGCGTCCATGGGCGCCGTGATCTTTATGGGCGGCGACAATCGCCGTATGGCGCCCCATGCAGAGCTCATGATTCACGACCCGCTGATCCCCCAGGGGGCAGGCGGCTCGGCACTTGCGCTACAGGAAACCAGCCGGCGTCTCATGCAGACCCGCAAGACCCTCACGCAAATCCTCTCGGACCGCAGCGGTCTCACGCCCAAGCGCATCCAGTCCCTCACTGCAAAAGACACCTACCTTTCGGCCGAGCGCGCCGTCGAGCTCGGCTTTGCCCACGAAATTCTCTCGACCACCAAGGAGGTCGCCCATGTCTAACCTCGCCAGCCGCCTCGCCGCATCTGAGTCCGCATCGTCCACCATCCTCGCCAAGGATCGAACGCTCTCCTGCGACACCCGCCAAACGGGACTCAACAACAACGCACTTGTGATCGGCCCCTCGGGAGCCGGCAAGACCCGAAACGTCCTCAAGCCCAACCTGCTGCAAATGAACGCAAGCTACATCGTGCTCGACACCAAAGGCACGCTCTGTCGCGAAGTAGGACCCGTGCTGGCAGCCCACGGTTACCGCGTGCAATGCCTCAACTTCGCCGACCTCAACACCGTCCCGGCCCTTGCGCCCGGCATCGAGCGCTGCGGCTACAACCCCCTGAGGCACATTCGCCGCAAGGCGGACGGCAGGCCCAACCAGCAGGACATCCTCTCGGTGGCAAAGGCCATCTGCCCCATCGAGGACAACAACCAGCCTTTTTGGGATCATGTGGCGGCAAACCTGCTGTCGTGTCTTATCGCCTACGTCACCGAACAGCTACCCGCCGACGAGCAGACGATCAGCTCGGTCATCAAGCTGATCGAGCACCTGCAGGACGGTGCCACGGGTCGATTGTTTGACGACCTGATCACGACCGACCCCCAAAGCTATGCCCTCTCGCTATGGCGGCGCTACGCCATTACGCAAAATGCCGAGCGCATGCACGCGAGCATCGTCGGCATCCTTGCCGAAAAGGTCATGTGTCTGGGATTCGACGGTGCGGCACAGCTCTATCGTGAGTGCCATCAGGTGAACTTCGCTTCCATGGGACACACCCCCTGCGTCCTGTTTGTAACCGTGAGCGATATTGACCGCAATCTCGATCCGCTGACCGGCCTCTTTATTTCGCAGGCGTTTATGGGCCTCATTCGTGAGGCCGATAGGCAGCCCGACGGCAGCCTGCCCGTGCCCGTGCGCTTTATGCTCGATGACTTCGCAAATCTGCAGATCCCCCAGATCGACAACGTGCTCTCGATTATCCGAAGCCGCAACATCTGGGCAACGCTGCTGCTGCAGTCGACCAACCAGCTCGATGCGCTCTATGGCGAGGCACGCGCACGCTCCATCATGGGCAACTGCGACACGCATCTGGTGCTGGCGTTCCAGGATCCCGAGAGTGCCCGGGTGTTTTCCGACCGCGCCGACGCGCTGCCCAGCACGCTCATGGCGACGCCGATCGATCGCTCGTGGCTCTTTGTGCGCGGTCGCACTCCCGAACAGGTCGAGCGCTTTAGGCTCGAAGACCATCCGCTCTACGGGGAGCTGCCCGAGGCGCAGCGAGACCATGCGGAGGCCGAGATCTAGGCGCAGGGTTCTCGCGGCGCGCGGCGCCCCAGCGATGTTCCACAAAGGCCGTGCGCCCCGGGACTACGGCAAAGCAAAGGGGCCCGCATCCGATAGGATACGGACCCCTGGCTATAAGGCGCGATGCGTTAACAGCAGCGACTACTTGCGGTGAGCGCGGTAGAACTCGATGAGCGCCTGGGTCGAAGCGTCCTGCTCGGCCTTGGCGGCGTCGTCGTGGAAGGCCGGGGTAATCTGCTTGGCAAGCTGCTTGCCCAGCTCAACGCCCCACTGGTCGTAGGAGTCGATGCCCCAGACCGTGCCCTCGACAAACGTGATGTGCTCGTACAGGGCGATGAGCTCGCCGAGCGCGAACGGGGTCAGCGTGTCGCCGAAGATCGAGGTCGTCGGGCGGTTGCCCTCAAAGCAACGGGCCGGGACGATCTGCTCGGGCGTGCCCTCGGCACGAACCTCGTCGGCCGTCTTACCAAAGGCGAGCGCCTTGGTCTGGGCCAGGAAGTTGCCCAGGAACAGCTCATGCACGTCCTGACCGCTATCGGTCGCAGGGTTGGCGGTATTGGCAAAGGCGATGAAATCGGCCGGAACCACCACAGTGCCCTGGTGCAGCAGCTGGTAGAAGGCATGCTGGCCGTTGGTGCCGGGCTCGCCCCAGAAGATCTCGCCGGTATCGGAGGTCACAGCGCTGCCGTCCCAGCGGACGTGCTTGCCGTTGGACTCCATGGTGAGCTGCTGCAGGTAGGCCGGGAAACGGTGCAGGTACTGGCAGTACGGCAGTACGGCGTGGCTCTTGGAACCGAAGAAGTTGACGTACCAGACGTTGAGCAGGCCCATCAGCGCGACGGCGTTGTTCTCGAGCGGGGTGTTGCAGAAGTACTCGTCGATAACGTGGAAGCCCTCGAGGAACTGCTGGAAACGCTCGGGGCCGAGCACGACGATCAGCGACAGGCCCACGGCGGAGTCGACGGAGTAGCGGCCGCCGACCCAGTTCCAGAAACCGAAAGCGTTGGCGGGGTCGATACCGAAGGCCTCAACCTTCTCGAGTGCGGTGGAGACGGCGACGAAGTGCTTTGCCACGGCCTCGGCGTTCTGCTCATCGGAGCCGTCGATGGCGCCCTGAGCCTTGAGCTGCTCGAGCATCCAGGTCTTGACCTCGCGGGCGTTGGTAAGGGTCTCGAGCGTGGTGAAGGTCTTGGAGACGATGATCACGAGCGTGGTCTCGGGATCCAAACCCTTGAGCTTCTCGGCCTGGTCGTTGGGGTCGATGTTGGAGATATAGCGGCAGTCGATACCGGCGTCGGCATAGGGACGCAGAGCCTCGTAAGCCATGACCGGGCCCAGATCGGAGCCGCCGATGCCGATGGACACCAGATGCTCGATCTTCTTGCCGGTAACGCCCTTCCACTCACCGGAGCGCACGCGCTCGGCGAAGGCATACATGCGGTCGAGGACCTCGTGCACGTCGGCGACGACGTCCTGGCCGTCGACGATGAGCTGACCCTTCTCGCTTGCCGGGCGACGAAGCGCGGTGTGCAGGACGGCGCGGTCCTCGGTGGTGTTGATGTGCTCGCCGGAGAACATGGCGTCACGGCGCTCCTCGAGCTTCACCTCGCGGGCAAGATCGCACAGCAGCTTGACGGTCTCATCGGTCACCAGGTTCTTCGACAGATCAAAGTGCAGGTCACCGGCGTCAAAGCTCAGCTTGTTCACGCGCTCGGCATCGGCGGCGAACCAGGCCTTGAGGTCGATACCATCGGCCTCGAGCTTCTCCTGATGAGCCTCGAGTGCCTTCCAAGCGGCAGTCGACGTAGCATCGATAGGTGCGGCAACAGTTGCCATAGAGTCCTCCTCAGCATACGGGCGCACGCCTCCATGCACCCGGACATTCAGATGCCACTATTCTAGCGCAGGTCAAGACTATAATCAGCGAGCGTTGCCAATCGGCCCCCAAACGGCAACCGATCAAAAAGGGACAGGCTTATTTTGGCAGGTCAAACGCTTTACCTACCAAAAATAACCCGTCCCTTTATGGCAAATATTAGGCCGCGGCGCAGACGCTACCGAGCAACTCGCGCAGAGGAGACCCGATGCCCTCCAGCAGTTCGGGCGCGATGATGGCAAAAACGGGAACCTCTCCGGTGCCCACGACGGCAGGCACCTTGCCCTCCGAGACAATACATCCATAAGGCACAAAGCCGTCTTCGCCGGCATCGAGCGCCGCCATGCGACGCGCGAGCTCACGCGCAAAGCCGGCAGTATCGGCATCGCCAATCGCCAGGACAAAGTCCACGCCTTCGTCGGTCGCCAGGGCCACGGCTTCGTCGATCAGTTCGTCTCCCCCGTCGCCCCCAACCGAGCCGCAGCGGAAAAGTACGCGCTCGAGCAAGGCTCGATCAAGCGAGCCAAGTGCCGCCGAGACAAGCTCATCGCGCGTATGCTTGTCACCGCCCAACACGACCAGCGCCTTGGTGCCACCGTAGTGAGCGACCAATCGTCCGCACCAGCGAGCCACGTCTCCATCCGCAACAAGGCGCGTCGGCATACCAAACCCATAATTGACCATCTTTCCCACAACCCTTCCGTGCGCATAGGCGGTATCAATCGTTAGGCTCATGCTACAAAGCGAGGTTTTCCGAGCTGTTTCGCACTCTTTAGAGCTGCGTTAAAACCCGATCCAACCGCACGACCATACCTGCCAAAAAGGGACAGGTTTTGACGATGTCCGGACGAGCGGGTATTATCGAACAAGTATTCGATAAGAACATGTGTTTGATGGAGGGACACGGATGGCGCACGAGCAGCACACCTATATCTGCATCGACCTCAAGACGTTTTATGCCAGCGTCGAGTGCGTCGACCGTGGGCTCGATCCGCTCACCACCAACCTGGTCGTTGCCGACGAATCGCGCGGACGCACGACCATCTGCCTCGCCATCACGCAGGCCATGAAGGACCTCGGGATACACAACCGCTGCCGTCTGTTCGAGATTCCCGACGGCATCGACTACATCAAAGCAGTGCCGCGTATGCAGCACTACATGGAGGTATCGGCGCGGATCTACGGTATCTACCTGGAATACGTCAGTCCGCAAGACGTGCACGTCTACTCCATCGATGAGTGCTTTATCGACGTGACACCCTATCTGGACCTCTATCACACAGATGCGGAAGGGCTCGCCTGCACGCTGCGCGACGAGGTCCTCGCGCGCACCGGCATCACGGCGACGGTCGGCATCGGCCCCAACCTATTCCAGGCCAAGGTAGCGCTCGACATTACCGCCAAGCACGTACCCAGCCGCATCGGCATACTCGACGACGAGACCTTTCGCAAGGAGATCTGGCCCCCTCGTCCCATCACCGATATCTGGGGCATCGGCCCCGGCGTGGCAGCACGACTCGAAAAATACGGCGTCTACGATCTGATGGGCGTCGCGGCGCTCGACGAAAACCTGCTTTACGACGAGCTCGGCGTCAATGCCGAATATCTCATCGACCACGCCTTTGGGCGCGAACCGACAACCATCGCCGATATCCAAGCCTATCGCCCGCAAGCAACTTCGACCACCACAGGACAGGTGCTCTCGAAGGGTTATGCCTACGAGCAGGCCTATACCGTCTTGCGCGAGATGGTCGACAACGCCGTTTTAGACTTGGTCGATAAGCACGTGGTCTGCGACAGCATCTCGCTCTTTGTGGGCTACGCGAGCGAGCGCGCCGACATACGCCGCCTCGACGCCAGCGGTACAGCGCAATATGTGGACGGATGCGGGCACCTGCGCTCGAGCACGTCGAGTATCGAACCCACCGCAACCGCCGGCCCCGGGCTCGCGCCCCGTGCTCCCAAGCCCGTCCAGCGCGATGACGAAAGGCGTCGCCTGGTGCGCGAAGCGCAGGCAATCGATCGCATCTTTGTGGGAGAGCATGGCGGCAAACCGCGCGGTGGCTATGCCGCGCTCTTTGCGCACTCCAACGCCTCGCGAAAGCTACCCGAGCGCACCAATTCGTTTAAGAAGATCATGGGCTATTTCGATGATCTCTGGGCGCAAACCGTCGACCCTAAACGACCGGTCAAGCGCATCAACCTGGGCTTTGGCAATCTTGTGCCCGAGGAATTTGCCACTATCGATCTGTTTAGCGATGTCGAGGCCGATGAGCGCGAGCGCGACCTGGCGCGCGCCGTCCTGGCCGTGAAAGGCAAGTACGGCAAGAACGCGCTCGTCAAGGGATTAAGCTTTACCGCCGGCGCCACCGCGCGCGAACGCAACGACCAAGTTGGAGGACACCGTGCCTAAGCCCAAACAACAGCCCGTGCGCCCGCCGACCGCCTTCGAGCGCCTGGCGGACCCCGAGGGCAGACGCCGCGTCGCCGACCCCAACCTCACTGCCAATGGTGCCGTGCGCGCCAACCGCGCCGCACAGTTTATGCCCTTTGCCGCCCTCACGGGATACTACGAACTCGTGCGCAAGCAGGAAATCACCGTCGAGCCAAAACGTGAGCTCACGGAAGAAAAAGCCCTCGTACTTTCTAAAAAGCTCGAGGGTCTCAAACGTGGCGACTTGGTTCGTGTCACCTATTACGATACGTACGGCTATCGCTCCCGCACCGGCATCCTCGACGAGGCGCTCCCCGCCTTCAAGCTCCTCAAGCTCAAAGACATCGCCATCGACTTCGACGACATCCAAGACATCGAACTGCGCGGACGAGCCTAGCCAAGGAAGCGCATCCAGGGCGGCGCTTACAGCGTCATGACGTAGTAGCCCGCGTCTTTCACGGCCGTCTCGAGAACACCACGATCAACCGGCTGTTTAGAGCGCACACGTGCCGTGTGATCCGCATACGTCACCGTTGCCCACACGCCGTCCAGCGCATTGAGGGCATTGGCCACGTTCTGAGCGCAGCCGTCACAGCTCATGCCGCCGATGAGCAGCTCATCGCTATAGGGATAGTGCGATGCATCGGTATCCACCACAACAACCTTTTTGGCCTTCTTGCCGCTCGCGCCATCGCTGCAGCAACTCTTCCCGTGTGTCGAAGCGGCAATGCGACGCAGTCCAAAAAACATGCCGACGGCAATGACGGCCAGCACGATGAGATTCGCAGAGTTGAGCAAGTCACTCATGCGTTCCCCTTTCAAGTAGCACTATCTAGATACCCCCATGGGGTGTCCCCATCTTAACCCAAATTCATGTCCGTTCGGTCAATTAGTTTCCCTCTTCAAACTTTTTTGTTGACCATGGCTTACTTTCGTGTATAAGTTTTCCTAGGCTAACAGTTTAGATCCGTAAGGAGCGCCATGACTCGAACCATAGACATCCCAACGTTTCAGGCGGCAGTCGTGCGCAACTGCTCTCCCACGCTCGCGGGCATCAAGCCGGCATCGCTCTTTACCTATCCAGGCACCTACGCCCACGGGGACGGCTCGGTCGCAACCGAAACCATCGCAGAGCGCCGAGCACGCCTGCTCAACGTTATCGCCCAGTGCAATCGCGAGCTTGACCCGTTCGGTATCCACCTGAGTGTTTTGGTCTGGCGGCCCTGCGGAGCGCTCGTGTATATGTACCGAGCCAAAAGCCTCACCACCTATTTCGCAGACCCTCGCGCCCAAACGGCGCTCGCCTCGGAAGGCTACGACACGAGAGACCTTTCGACATGCCTTGTGCATTTGGCATCACGCATCACGCTCGCGAGCAATAACGTCGCGGAATGCGCCTGTAGCCAGACTCGATGCGCACTACCCCAGCAAGCTAGCTGCAGCAACAACTGCACCTGCGAGTTTCCGCACGAAATAGGCTACTTCCTCGGATATCCCTACGACGACGTGCACGAGTTTATCGCCCAGCGCGGCGAGAACTACAAGGTCTTTGGAGCTTGGAAGGTCTACACGAATGTCGAGCAAGCGCTTGCGATGTTTGACGCCTACCGCGCTTGCACTCAATACCTCACCTTTGTCTATCAGCAGGGCTGCAGCCTGGCGCAACTTGCCCAGGCAACCCGATAGAACATAGAAGCCGCGGCAACCTGCCGCACAACTGAAAGGACTCAACATGAGCAAGATCGCCGTCGTCTACTGGAGCGGTACAGGCAACACCGAGGTCATGGCAAATCTCGTCGCCGAAGGCGCCACGTCCGCGGGTGCCGAGACTGAGGTCATCCCCTGCGCCGACTTCTCTACCGACAGGGCCGCCGACTACGACGCCTTCGCCTTCGGCTGCCCCGCCATGGGCTCCGAGGAACTCGAGTACGATGAGTTCCAGCCGATGTGGAACGAGGTCAAGGAGACTCTCGGCGATAAGAAGGTCGTCCTCTTTGGCTCTTATTCGTGGGCCGAGGGCGAATGGATGGACAACTGGAAGGCGGACGCCGACGAGGCGGGTGTTAACGTCGTCGATTCCGTCATCTGCTACGACGCCCCCGACGATGAGGGCGAGGCGGCCTGCCGCTCCCTTGGAGCCGAGCTCGCCTAGCGGCAATGAGCTCCGCCCGTAACGCGCTCTGCACCAAAACACATTCGCGTCCCAACAAAAACGGGAGCCGGATCACATCCGGCTCCCGTTTTCTGCTATGTCAGTCATATAAAGCGGCTACGAGATATTGCCCAAGAACGCCTTGGTGCGTTCGCTCTTGGGATGGTCGAAGACCTCGCTCGGCGTGCCCTCTTCCACGATAACGCCGCCGTCCATAAAGACCACGCGGTCGGCGACATCGCGGGCAAAGCCCATCTCGTGCGTCACCACGATCATGGTCATACCGTCACGTGCTAGGTCGCGCATGACGCCCAATACATCGCGGACGAGCTCGGGGTCGAGCGCCGACGTGGCCTCGTCAAAGAGCATCACGTGCGGGTTCATCGACAGGGCGCGGGCGATGGCGACGCGCTGCTGCTGGCCGCCCGAAAGCTGACTCGGCATAAAATCAATGCGCTCGGCCAGGCCGACCTTGGTCAGCTCCTCGATGGCGATCTTCTCGGCCTCTTCCTTACTGCGCTTGAGCACCTTTTGCTGCGCAAGCATGACGTTCTTTTTGACCGACAGGT
>WGSQ01000180.1 GCA_014871605.1 Collinsella sp.
GGATAGACAACGCAAAGGGATGCATAAACATGCACTCAACAGTGTAGCAAGTTGTACCCAAATACGCTGCTGACAGGTTTTATAACCCCCGCTAGTTAAGGCGCTCCACAAAGAAATCTGCCATGGAGAGGAACAGCTCGCGTGCATGCGGGTCGAGCGAAACGTCCTCGATGGCGGCCTTAGCTTTGGCGGTCAGGTCCAGTGCGTAGGCGTGGGCGTAATCGATAGAGCCAGTCTCCTGGAAGATTTCCACGGCGCGCGCGAGCTGCGCGGGGTCCTCGGTGCCCGAGGAGAGGATCGCTTCAATCTCGTCGTGATAGCGCTCATCGGAGAGGGCGTGTACGGCGACAAGCGTGCGCTTGCCCTCGGTGATGTCGGTGCGGAAGTCCTTGTTGGCGGCCTCCTTGGTACCGATCAAGTTGAGCAGATCATCTTGAATCTGGAAGGCAAGGCCCGTGTGCAGGCCAAAGGCGCGCAGCGCCTCAATTTGCTCCTCGCTGCCTCCGCCGATGATGGCTCCGGTGGCAAGCGGCGTGGCTCCGCTGTAGTACGCGGTCTTGTGCGTCGCCATGTCCAGGTAATCGTCGACCGAGATGTCGAAGCGCCCGTCGCGTACCCAACCCAGGTCGAGCGCCTGGCCCTCGATGGTACGAACGATCATCTCGGTGAGCTCGTGGAGCACGCGGAGTTTTACGTTGGGCTCCAGCGTGGGGTCGTCGAGAACCGTCTTGGTGACCATGGTAAGTGCCAGGTCGCCGCAGTTGATAGCAAGCCCCGTGCCCTCGGTGAGGTGCATGCAGGGCTTACCGCGGCGCAGCTGCCCGTTATCGGCGATGTCGTCGTGGATGAGCGCACCCGACTGGAAATGCTCGATGGCCGCCGCGGCGCTGCGGGCGCTCTCAAAGCTGCCGCCCACTGCGGTGGCGGCGAGCATGCAGATGAGCGGGCGGTGGCGCTTGCCGGCATTGGCGGTAAATGCCGAGAGCGGGGTATACAGGTAGCGCTCGATATCGGCAGAGGTCGCCTGTCCGTCAAAGAACGTGGCCAGATAGTCGTTGATCTGGTCAAAGTGCTGGGCTAAAAAGCTGGTAAACGGACTGGACACGGGTTCTCGCATTCTTTCTTAGGTTGCATCGTTGCGGTGTGCAGATACCATATTGCCACATTGGAGTTGCCGGCGCGTCTGTTTTGGCGATTTGGGGAAACGGGACGTGTGCGCGTGCCGGCTGCTTATATAAGCCTAAAGTGCTCGAGCGCCTTGACGACGCCATCTTTGTCGACCGAGTCGGTGATGTAGTCGGCGCGCTTTTTGAGATAGTCCGGCGCATTGCCCATGGCGATACCGACATCGACGGCGTTCATCAGCGAGACGTCATTGCTGGCGTCGCCGATGCCGTATACGGTTCCGTGGTGGGGATCGAGGGCGTCGAGTACAGACTGGATGCCCCCGCGCTTCGTGCATTCGCGGGGCGAGATTTCGGTTACCTCGAGTTCGAGCTCGTTAAAGCACAGCAGCGGCTCAAGTGCCTTATCTTGAGCGATGTGGTTGGCGAGCGATGTAGACATCAAGATCTTGTAGACACTGTAATGTTGCAGCTGCGTGACTGCGTCGCCCAGGGTGCGCGCGTATCCGGGAGCATCGGGCGCATCGGCACTCATGCGCACGACGCCGTTGAGGCCCTCAAAGCGGATGACCTCGCCCGATTGCTCAAGATAGGGGGCAAGATGCTGCAGCATGCTGGGCGTCATCGACAGATCGCGAATTGCGTGTCCGTTGATCTCGGCGTAACCGCCCGCAAGACAGACGATGCCGGTCCAGGGCAGCTCAAGAAGTTTGGGGTGGATGCAGCTGAGGGTGCGCCCCGTGCAGATAAAGGCCATGTTGCCGTTGGCGACAAACTCGCGGATTGCCTGCGAAACCGCCTCGTTGGGATAGGGGGAGAGGTCCCGCTCGTCTTCGGGAAGGTCTTGGGCGAGCCTGGGGTCTTGCCAGGCGAGCGTTCCGTCGATATCGAAGAAGCAGATATCGCCGCGCTTATGGGCTGCGCTGGCGGCAGGGGAGGCCGAGGTGGTGGGCACAAATTCCGGCTCGAGGCCCATGATCTGGTCAAAATGCTCTTTAACGCGGGGAACGGAGATGCCGATGACCACCTGGGCGGTCTTGCCGGTAATGATGAGGCCCTTGGCGCCCACCGCGACAAACGACGCGTTATCTGCAACGATGGAAGGGTCTGCGACCTCGACGCGCAGGCGCGTGGCGCAGTTGGTTGCGCCCACGATATTGCCAACGCCACCTAAAAGCTGAATTACCCGCTCAGCGAGGACGTGATCTTGATCGGATCGACTATCGACCTCGTCATTGGGGGATTGCTCTTTGGCAAAGTCGCTTCCCGTTAAACAATCGATTGCCGCGCGATTGGCAACATGATCCTCGCGGCCCGGTGTCTTAAGGTCATAGACCAAGATGAGTGCTCGAAAACTAACAAAAAAGATGAGGCTAAAGGCAAGGCCGATACCGAGCGCCAAAAGATAGGCACCGGCATGCGTGCGCATGAGCGGAATAAAGTTGAAGGCTGCCATCTCCATGAGGCCGCCCGAGAAGATGCCGACGATGCCAAAGAGATTCATGGTTGTGGCAAGGCAAGACGATAAGACGGCGTAGAGCAAAAAGAGCCCGGGGTGGGTGAACATAAAGAGAAACTCGAGTGGCTCGGTAACGCCGCAAACCACCGAGGCGACGATGGCGGGCAAAAGGATGACCTTAAGGCCGGCGCGGCGCTCTGGTTTTGCGGTGGAGTAGAACGCGGCTGCGATGGCGGGAAGGCCAAAGAGCTTGACCCAGCCGGTGGCGGTAAAACCGGCCCACGGCGCAAGTTCATTAAGGGGGCGCGTGCTATGGGAGAGGATGGGGAGCAAGCTGCTCCACGTGGCGTAGATGCCGTCGTTAATGACCAGGTTGTCGTAGTAGATCGGCATGTAGAGCAGGTGGTGCAGCCCCATGGGCTCGAGCGCTCGCTCCAAAAGCACAAAGATGCCCACGCCAAAGGGGCCGACGCTCGTAAGTGCATGGCGCAGCGTTTCGGTCATTGCGTATACGGAGGGCACGATGGCGGCCGAGATAGCGGCAAGGGCAAACACGGCAAAAAAGCTGATGAGGTAGACCAGCGAGGAGCCCGAGAAGGTGCCGAGCCAATCGGGAACCTTGGCATCGTAGAAGCGGTCATGGATGGCGACGACGGTTGCCGATACCGCCAGCGGGCCGATAATGCCGGTGTCGAGCGTCTTGATGCCGTCGATGATGGTGATGCCGCTAGCGGAGGTCAAAGACGACGGGTACTTAAGTCCAAGATTGTCTCCGCTCAGCTTAATGATCTCGCTCAAAAAGAAGCAGTAGGCAAAATAGGCGACGAGAGCCTCGAGGCAGCAACGAGCCGGTTGTTTTTGGGCAAGACCGATGGGCAGCGCTACGGCAAAAAGGAGCGGGAGGCGTTTAAAGACCGTCCACGAGCCGCGCTGGATGATGGTCCAAAAAGCGTACCAAGGGGTTCCGTATACGGCGAGATCGCCGACGATGTCCGCAGTCGTTGCGAGAGCGGAGACGCCGACCATGAGGCCTGATATAGAAAACAGCATGGCGGGCGCGAACATTGCCCCGCCAAAGCGTTGGATTTTTTGCAGCATGTTCTGCCTTCCGAATATCGAGGCGCGTTGCGCGTGGGGAAACGTTTAAACAATGGATTCATTGTAGAGGACCAGACGAGTGTCGTACCGGCAGTTTTGAGCGAAACCGATTTGGGCATGACAGAAACCGTCAACGGCTAAATCCTGTCGCTTCACCGATATTCGTTTTAAACAACTTTAAGAAATGCTATCGTGCCTAGCCGGAAATGAATA
>WGSQ01000181.1 GCA_014871605.1 Collinsella sp.
TCGGTGGTCAGGCGCGTGACGAGCGAGGAGCTCGAGAACTCATCGATGTTGGCAAAGCTGAACGTCTGGATCTTGTAGAACAGGTCGTGACGCAGGTTCTTGGCGAAGCCGCAACTCGCATGGCTGCAGGTGACGCCGGCAGCGGCACCAAAAGCAAGCGACGTCAGCGCGATGAGCACCAAAAAGCCTGCGGTGGGAAGCATCTCGGCCACGGTGGCGCCGTCTTTGATGGCGTCGATCAGGTTGGCGGTGATAAATGGAATCAGCACCTCGCAGAGCACCTCGCCAAGCACGAGCAATGGCGTGGCAACAGCGACTTTCATATAGTCGCGGATGCTGCCCATAAGGGTTTTAATCATCCAGTTCCTCCCAGGTTACACGGATTTTCTCGAGCATTTCGGCGAGCTGCTCGCGCTCGTCGTGAGTGAGGGCACTAAAGGCCCGTTCTCTAAAGCGGATGCGGGCCGCCTGGTCGATGTGGGCGTTTTCCCGGCCGGTTTCGGTCAGGCGAATGGTGAGTTGCCGTCGATCCTTGGGGTTACGGCTGCGCTCGATGAGGCCGTTGACCTCGAGCTTGGACAAGATCTCGGAAAGCGACCCCGGCTTGAGGTCAAAGTGCATGCCGAGTTCCTGCTGAGACATCTCGCCGCCGGGCTGCTTGGCCAGCAGGCAGATGATGGGCGCCTTGCCGGACACGCCTCCGCCATGAAAATGCATGTAATGGCCGCAAAAACCCAGGCCGCTCAGGATGCGCTTGGCAAGCTTGTCTTCCGAGCTAACCGCTTCGGGTACATCCGCCGGCTGTGACGGGTCGCCGCCGGGCTCGTGCGAACAAAGGTTAAGAGGTTCATCGCACATGAATTAGTGTTGCCCCTTTCTTTAGTTAGGTAGTGGAATTGTTTTGTGCCTAACAAATTTAGGAGTGTGAGAAATCAATGTCAAGGTACCAAACTTATTAAGTTACGGCGTTTTGCCAAACGCCGTAACCGCTCGACGCTGCAAACCCGCCAGAGCGGCAATCTGCCTTTCAACTTCGGCGGCATGACCAGAAGGTCAATGCCGCCTTGTTTCAAGGCACCTTGCTCGCTCTGGCGGGTTTTCGCTGACTTCGCCAAAACATCGGCGTTGCCTTGATTCAAACTTGCCAAAAGGTAGTCGTTGGGGACGTTCTTGTTTGACTAGTCGTTTAAGAACGTCCCCAACGACTAGCTTCCTTCTTCCCGTAACCTTTCCGCAACAATTTGCCCTTCGCACTACTCGACTCCGCTCGCAACGTCCCCTGCGCTACACTTAGTTGCACTGTGGCGCCGTTGCGCCGCGCCCGATCCAAGGGGGGCACTCATGAAGAATACTCAGCTGCTGCTGATTAACGATATGTGCGGCTACGGCAAGGTCGCGCTTTCCGCCATGCTGCCGGTGCTGTCGCACATGGGTTACCGTATCCATAATCTGCCGACGGCACTTGTGTCCGATACGCTCAACTACCCCAAGTTCTACATCCACGACACCACCGAGTACGTGCGTCAGAGTCTTGCCATCTGGGAAGAGCTCGGCTTTGAGTTCGACGCCATCTCGACCGGCTTTATCGTGACCGAGGAAGAGACGCGCATCATCTCGGACTTTTGCCACCGCCGTGCGCAAAAGGGCACCAAGGTGTTCGTCGACCCCATCATGGGCGACAACGGCAAGCTCTATGCGGGCGTGCCCGAGTCCACGATTGGCCTTATGCGGCACCTGCTCGAGTGCGCCGACTACGCGGTTCCCAACTACACCGAGGCCTGTTTGCTCACCGACACGCCTATCGTCGAGCAAATCACGCCCGATGAGGCCCGCGCCCTTGTGGACGCCGTGCGCGAGCTGGGTGCCAAGTCGGTGGTCATTACGAGCGCCGTAGTCAATGGCACGAACGCGGTTATCGGTTACGACCATGTGGCGGGGGAGTACTTTACGATTCCCTTTGAGCTCATTCCGGTCTATTTCCCGGGCACGGGCGACACGTTCTCGGCGGTGCTCGTCGGCCGCGTTATGGCAGGCTGGAGTCTGCAGTGCGCGACGTCCGATGCCATGCGTGTGGTGGCTGAGCTTATCGAGCGCAATGCCGACCAAGAGGACAAGTCGGCCGGCCTTCCCATCGAGGCCTGCCTGGATGTGGTTGACCATGAGTAACGCCGACGAGAGCAGCACCGAGGCAGCGGGCGAGAACGGGCCGCTCGGCGCGCCGCGTGGCAAGCGTCCGCGTATCCGTATTAGCTGCGTGGACCAGCTGGGTGCGTGCCGTTGTCACCACGGGCACAAGCCGGGCGATGTCTTCGACTTCGATCGCGATCGCGGCAAGATGTGCGCCATGGCCTGCCACGTGGGCTTTCCCTATATCGATATCCTGCGCTATGGCGGGACCGTGCCTGGCAACGAGCCCGGCACGGCAAAGTTCTGCTGCCCCGAAGTCGATACACTGAACGTCTGGCTTGCCAAGATCGTTGACGAGTAGTCGAGCGTGGATTTTCTCCCGGTTAGAGTGCACTTGAACGCTCAAAGTGGGAGAAAATCCACGCTCATTTTTCATGCGGGAGATTATCCACGCTCATTTCGCGCCGAAGGCGTGGTCTGCGACCTCGCTTGCCTACAGCTGCTCGAGCATAGCGGTGCAACCGGCGAGTACATCGCGGTAGGTGGCGTCGAAATTGCCGGTGTACCAAGGATCGGCCACGTCACCGGGGCGATCGGTCCAATCGAGCAGGCGCGAGATCTTGCCGTCGGGGTCGTCGCCAAAGATGCGACGCAGGCCACGCGCGTTCTCGGCATCCATATAGACAATGTGGTCCCAGTCGCCATACTCCGCGCGGCGCACCTGACGTGCGCGATGTGCGACGACGGGAATCCCAACCTCGCGTAGCTTGGCAACAGTACCGTGATGCGGCGGGTTGCCGATCTCCTCGGTCGAGGTCGCGGCAGAATCAATGACAAACTCGCCCGCGCGCCCGGCGCGGTGCACCAGCCCGGTAAACACCGACTCGGCCATCGTCGAGCGGCAGATGTTCCCATAGCAGATAAACAGTACGCGTTGCATATGCGGTTTCCTTTCGATCGCCATCATCGAGTTCGAGTATCGCACCTACGCCTACGCCCTCGCCCGCTTGCGCTCCCAGCGAGCCAACTTAATCGTCACCAGCGTGAGCGCCCAGGCCACAAGCGAGAACGCGGCGCCCACTGCACCCACGTACGCAATGCCAATGCTGCTTACCACGGCGCCGCCCACTGCGGTGCCAAACGAGATGCCGACGTTAAACGCCATGGGCTCAACCGAACTTGCGAGTACCATCGACTTGGGATTGCGGCTGCGTGCCACGTCCATAAAGTGCGTGATGCACGACACCGAGAACAGGTACATGAGCATCGCCAGGCTAAAGACAAAGACAAGCGCGAGGGGCATGGCGGCGCCCACGGCAAACAGCCCGAGCAGTGCCGCCGCCTGCAGCACAAACGTAACCAGCAGCGCCTTCATGCCAAAACGCGCATCGATCCATCCGCCCAGGATGTTCGAGATCAGGCAGAACACGCCATAGGCCATAAGTGTGGTGCTCGCCTGAACGGTATCCATGCCCAGCACCTGCTCCAGATAAGGCGTCACGTAGCCGTAGAATACGTAGACCGAGCCCACGCCAAACAAGAAGATGAGCATGCCGGTGATGATACTCGGCTCGCGTAGTAGCCCCGCCTGCTCGCGGAAGGTGGCGGGCTCATCGGTCTGCCCGGCGCGAGGCATAAACGCCACGAGCGCGCTACAGATCAAAACGGCAAAGGTCAGCGTGCCGTACATGGCCACGTGCCAATCGAGTGTGTCGGCCACAAACTTGCCAATCGAGGTCACAAAGAC
>WGSQ01000182.1 GCA_014871605.1 Collinsella sp.
CCCCTGGGGAGCACCGTGCATTTTTGGGAGTATTCAGCAGACCAGGACGGCTGCATACGTGCCGGACACACCATATTGGTCCCAAGGAAGCCTTCGGCCGGCGATTTTGGTCGGCAGGCAAACCCCGTCAGGACAGAAAGGCATGCCTCGCGCCGCACCGGAGCACAAAATGACGTCAATCTCTGCAACGTTACTCAGCCGCAGCGGCACAGGCAGAACTCGCGGTGCTGAATACTCCGTTTTTTGCACGGCGCGGACGGGGGTACATCAGGATTCGGAAGAACATCCCAACCTTTTTATGCAATTCGTAATGGAAAGTATGCAAAACACCTAGAGATAGCATTGCTGCTGTCCAAATTGGGCGCGGGGCAGCGGCGCCTCCGCCCCGCGCCCAAATCAAGCAGGGCGGGGACGCTCCTGACGAACCCCCCCCCATTTGCAAACAAACGCGGCTCGAGCGCCATCCCAAAATAGGTTGCACGAGCCGCGTTTAACGGTACGACATGAATATTAGCGCTCGTAGACCAGGTTGCCGGCTAGGTAGGTGGCTTGAACTTTGGTGGCTTGGAGTTCTTGGGGGTCGATGGTGAGTGGGTTTTGGTCCAGGACTACCAGGTCGGCGTATTTGCCGGGTTCCAGGCTGCCGAGGTTTTGCTCGTCGCCCGCTGCATAGGCGCTGCCCAGGGTGTAGTTGCGCAGAGCCGTTGCCGCATCGATACGCTCACTCGGCAGCCAGCCGCCCTCGGGCCAGTGGCTTTTGGGGTCTTGGCGCGTGATAGCCGTGTAGAGCACGTTCATGCTAGTAACAGGCGTGATAGGGCTGTCGGTACCGAAGGCTTGGCGAATGCCGCGCTGTTTATAGGTCGCAAACGGCCACATGATGCGGCTGCGCTCCAAGCCCAGGTCGCGCTCCGGACCACCCGGGTCGAGCGTGATATGGCAGGGCTGGCTCGAGGCGACCACGTTGAGCTTGCGCAGGCGATCGATGTCCTGGGGCAGGAGATTCTCCAGATGCTCAAGCGTATTATGGCCGTGTTGGGGCAGGCCGTAGAGCTCTGCCGCCTCCTCAAAGATATCGAGCGCGGCATGGATGGCACCGTCGCCGATGACGTGGATGCGCACGGTGTGCCCGCGCTCCGCAGCAGCCAGAACCAGCTTGCGCATGCGCTCGACGGGAACCGTCAGGCGACCTTGATCGCCCGGGAAGCGCGGATTGGTATAGGGCTCGGTGAGATATGCCGTGTGCTCGCTCGACACGCCATCGAAGAACTGCTTAAAGCCCGGCGCCGAGAGCAACGCATTGTTTGCGTAACGGGTCTGAAGTTCCTCCAAGCGCGATTGGTCATCCAACAGCGTGGGGAACAGGTGGGCGCGAATGCCCAGCTTGCCGATTGCCTGAAGCTTGTCGTAGACGTCGTCGCGGATAAAGTCGCAGCCCGGCATGGGCATGAGCGACATGTCGCAGATCGAGGTGATGCCCTGCTCGGCCATACGCCTCATTTGATCGGCGTAAGCGCTTGCAATGCGATCCTCCCCCAGCCACTCAAGGCAGCGCGGAAGCAGCTGCATAGCGGCCGCCTCGTGAGCGATACCCGTGAGCTCGCCGTTTGCATCCTTGTCGTAGCTACCGCCCGCCGGAGGCTCGCTGTCGCGCGTGACGCCGAGCGCCTCGAGTGCGCGGCTGTTGAGCCACAGCGTGTGCCCGTCGCCCGAATACATAACACAGGGGCGATCGGGGAATGCCACATCGAGCGACGCCTTGGTAGGATGCTCGGGCGGGTCCCAACGGTAGTCGCGCCAGCCCTGAGTCACAACCCAAGCGTCGTTGGGCAGACCCTGGGAAAACTCGAGCGCGTGCTGCACCAGCGCCGCTTCGGACGTGCCCATATCCATGAGCATGTACGGCGAGGAACCGACCGAAGTATGGAAGAAGTGCAGATGAGCGTCATGGAAACCGGGGCAGACAAACTGCTCGCCGTAGTCGATAACCGACGTGGCGGCAGGAGCGGCGGCAATCACGTCATCGGGCGCACCGACTGCGACGATACGGTCGCCTGCAATGGCAATCGCCAGCTCGCGGGCGGTATCGATACCGTCTTGCGCGGTAAAGACGTTCTTGGAGCGGATAATCCGATCGATATGTTGCATGGGCATCCCCATCTCTGGCAGGAAATTCAACACCCCCGAGTGTACTCCCCCGCTCCAGCTACAAAACGCCAAGCGGCAAACGGCACCTTTGCCAGGCCAAGTGGCAGGTGGCATACTGGAATGAGCTTGTACGATTTTGCAAAACCAGCAAGGAGCAAATCGACCATGACGAAGACCAAGGCACAGCAGATTATGGCGGCGACCGAGGCTCGCGCGGCTGACGACGTCACCGCAGCCATCAAAGATATCGCTACCGAGTTTGAACCCTATATCATCAAGCAGCGCCGGCACTTCCATAAGCACCCGGAGCTGAGCCTTGCCGAGGAGCGCACGACTTCTGACATCGCCAACCAGCTCGACGCCATGAATATCCCCTACGAGCGTCCCCTTAAGACGGGCCTTGTGGCGACCCTTCGCGGCACCGCGCCCGACGCCTATCGCGAGGACGGCACACCACGCCGCCGCATCCTGCTGCGCGCGGATATCGACGCCCTGCCCGTCACCGAGCAGACCGGCGAGGAGTTTGCCAGCGTCAACGAGGGCTGCATGCACGCCTGCGGCCACGACTGCCACATCGCCATGATGCTCGGCACGCTGCAGATCCTGCGCCATATGACCGACGACATCCACGGCGAAGTCCGCATCGTCTTCCAGCCCAGTGAGGAAAACGGCCAGGGCGCCAAACTCATGATCGGCACGGGCGTGCTCGACGGCGTCGATGGCGCCTACGCCGCGCACATCTGGAGTGAGGTCGACGCCGGCACCGTGAGCTGCGAGCCCGGACCGCGCATGGCCAATACCGACTGGTTCCGCATCGACGTCCGCGGCACCTCGTGCCACGGCGCCATGCCCCAGCGCGGTCACGACGCCGTTATGGTTGCCGCCGAGATCGTCAACGCTCTGCAGACCATCGTTTCGCGCGAGATCAGTCCCTACGAGCCGGCCGTCATTACCGTCGGCGAGCTGCACGGCGGCACCGCGCGCAACGTTATCGCCGGCACGGCCTACCTCGCCGGCACGGTGCGCACCTACGGAGATTCGACCCACGAGGAAATGCCGGAGCTCATGCGCCGCATCGTGGAGCATACCGCGGCCGCCTTGGGCGCCGAGGCAGAGCTCACCGACTACACCATCGCCAATTACAAGGTCGAAAACGATGCCGCCTCGAGCGAGCGCTGCCGCCAGGCAGTAATCAAATGCCTGGGCCCCACCGGCCAAGGCCATTATCGCGGCACACTCTCGGGTGAGGATTTTTCGGAGTATCTGCGCCGCGTACCGGGCGTGCTCGCCTTTGTTGGCACGCGCAACCCCCAGATTGGCGCCACGTACGCCCAACATTCTTGCTTCTACAAGATTGACGAGTCGGTACTGGCCAAGGGCTCCATGGTGGCCGCCCAATATGCCATCGACTTTTTGGCCGAGCCCACACAAGAAGAGCTCGACGGCCCCACGATTGCCGCGGTCGCCGAGACCAATCCCGACCTGGCAGCCAAACTGCGCTCTGCCAAGGCCACGGCCGCCGAGGCCCGCGACGCCATGCACGATGCCCGCACCGCCCGACACGCCGCAATCAAGGGCATCCACGACGCTCGCGCCGCCGCCCGCCGCGAGGAGAAGCACGACGAGTAGTCGATCCACGACCATCTCGCAGTCATAGCCGCATCGCGATATCAAAGCGGGGGCGGACGCTTCGGCAC
>WGSQ01000183.1 GCA_014871605.1 Collinsella sp.
GGCGGAATGTGCAAGGGCTCGGGCATGATCATGCCCAACATGGCCACCATGATCGCAGTTATCACCACCGATGCCCCCGTCGAGCCTGCGGCACTTCATGCCCTGCTGCTCTCGACCGTCAAGCAGACCTTTAACAAGGTAACGGTCGATTCCGACACCTCGACCAACGACACCTGCATCATGCTTGCCTCCGGCGCCGCTGCCGCAGATGCCGAGCCTATCGTCGAGGGCTCCGATGCCTTTGACGAGTTGGCATTTGCCGTGCACGAGGTGTGCGAGAGCCTGGCGCGCAATATTGCCGCCGATGGCGAGGGCGCATCCAAGCTTGTTACGGTCAACGTTACCGGAGCCGCCAACGACGAGGAAGCTGATATCGCCGCTCGTGCCGTTGCCAACTCGCCGCTCGTTAAGACCTGCATCGCCGGCCACGACTGCAACTGGGGCCGTGTCGCTATGGCGCTTGGCAAGTGCGGCGTGAAGTTTAATCAGGAAGACGTTTCCATCGACATGATGGGCATGCCTGTCTGTCGCGGCGGTCTGACTGCTCCCTTTGATGAGGACGAGGCTCTACGACGTTTCGAGGCGCCCGAGATCGTGATCTCGGCCGACCTGGGCGCAGGCGACGCGGCAACGACCGTGTGGACCTGCGACCTCACGCACGAGTACATCTCCATTAACGGTGACTACCGTTCCTAGATTCCAGGCACGCTGCGCATCTTGCCGCGATTGCGGACAGCGGAGCACGGCGCGATAACGATACGAAAGACGAGGCAGATTATGAAATTCGCACGCGATTGTCGTTCGAGCGAATCCAACGAAGCAACCGCGCAGCTGCTGTTCGAAGCGCTGCCGTGGATTAAGAACCTGACCGGCAAGACGGTTGTTATCAAATATGGCGGAGCCGCCATGGTTGATGAGCAGCTGCGCCGCGACGTGATGAGCGACATCGTTTTGCTCAAGATCATCGGTATGCGCCCCGTCATCGTGCATGGCGGCGGCAAGGCTATCAACGAGGCGCTGAGCCATTACGATATTCCCGTCGAGTTTAAGAACGGCCAGCGCGTGACCACGCCGGCGACTATGGATATCGTGCGCGAGGTGCTGGGCGGCAAGGTTAACCAGGAGCTGGTTGCTGCCATCAACCACCACGGCAACCTGGCCGTGGGCGTGTCGGGCAGCGATGCCGGCACGCTCATCGCCGAGCCGCTCGACCCCGAGCTCGGTCGCGTGGGCAAAGTGACGCACGTCAACACCGACTATATCGAGCGCTTACTCGATAGCGAGTACATCCCCGTCATCGCTACCGTCGCGGCGGGGGAGGACGGCGGTTTCTTCAACATCAACGCCGACACCGCCGCCGGTGCCGTTGCCGCGGCGCTCCACGCGCATAAGGCGATCTTTTTGACCGATGTCGATGGCCTGTACAAGGACTTTAGCGACAAGGACTCGCTTATCTCCAACCTAACGCTCGACGAGGTTAACGAAATGCTCTACGGCGGCGAGGTCGATAAGGGCATGATTCCCAAGCTGCGTGCGGCCGTCGATGCGCTTACCGGCGGCGTATTTCGTGCCCACATCATTAACGGTACTACGCCGCATTCGCTGCTCCTGGAGCTGCTGACCGATGCCGGCGTCGGCACCGTGATCCATTCCACCGAGACGGCTTACGAGTTCGATACGCATCCGCATCCGCTTTCGACGTTTGCTGCGCGTCTGACCGAGAACCTCGACGAGGTCGAGAAGCTTCAGACGGTCTAGCTGACCCTCAGCCGCCCCATTCCTGCACCCATAGCCCCGCGCCGTCTGGCGCTCAACGAAAGGCATCCCATGTCACTTGCAGCTCAGCAATCGCTTGAATCCCATTACGTTATGCATACCTTTGGCCGCTCTCCGGTCGAGTTTGTCGAGGGTCACGGCATGAAGCTCACCGGCGACGATGGCCGTGAGTACCTCGATTTTCTTGCCGGCATCGGCGTATGCAGCCTAGGTCATGGCGACCCGGCTGTGCTCTCGGCGCTCGAGGCACAGACTAAAAAGCTCATGCATGTCTCCAATTACTTCTACATTGAGCAGCGCGGACAGGTCGCGGCGCTGCTGTCCAAGCTTGCTAACGACGACGTAGATGGTGCGCGCGTGCTTGCCGATGCCATTGCCGCCGGCGATGAGACCACGGCAGCTGCTCTTGGTGCCCCGGCTGCGGATGAGCAGGTTTGGGAGACCTTCTTTGCCAACTCTGGCGCCGAGGCCAACGAGGGCTCGATGAAGCTCGCGCGCCTGTACGCCAAGCGTGCCGGTAATGGCGGCAACACCATCGTGTGCATGCGCGGCGGCTTCCACGGCCGTACGCTCGAGACCATTGCCGCCACCATGCAGGATTGGCTGCAGGACAGCTTCCGCCCGCTGCCGGGTGGCTTTGTGGCCTGCACGCCCAACGATGTCGATGAACTGCGTGCGATCTTTAAGCAGCTGGGGAGCGAGATTTGTGCCGTGATGCTCGAGCCGATCCAAGGTGAGAGTGGCGTGCACCCCATGACCGAGGAGTTTATGGCGGCGGCGCGCGACCTGGCACACGAAGTGGGCGCCGTGCTTATCGCCGACGAGGTCCAGTGCGGCATCTTCCGCTCTGGCAAGCCGTTTGCATTCCAAACCTATGGCGTGGAGCCTGACATCATGAGCCTTGCCAAGGGCATTGCCGACGGCGTGCCCATGGGTGCCGTGGTGGCAAAGAAGGAAATCGCCGACGTCTTTAAGCCCGGCGATCATGGTTCGACCTTTGGCGGTAGCTGCCTGGCCATCACGGCGTGTGCCGCGACGCTCTCCGCGCTCGTGCGCGGCGATTATGCCGACCATGCTGCCAAGGTAGGCGCCTATATGGAGGCAAAGCTCGCTAAGCTGCCGCACGTGACCGAGGTGCGTGGCCGCGGCTTGATGCTCGGCTGTGATTTGGATGATGCTGCGGGCGATGCGCATGATATTGTTGCCCGCGCGCTGGCCGCCGGTGCCGTGATTAACGCTACGGGTGCCCATACGCTGCGTTTCCTGCCGCCGCTCGTCTGCGAGGAAGCCGACGTGGATAGTCTGATTGAGATCCTGTCGGGTGTCTTGGGCTAACGCGGTGCAATAACTCAATTTGGACCGGGTTCCGGACTGCTGACGTGCCCTATGCGGCATGATTCAGCGGTCTGGAGCCCGTTTTGCCTTAGATTTGCTAAGGCAAGGGGGACCTGCTGACCAAAAAACAGTAAATATGAGTACTGCTACCGATTTGGTAGCAGCAGTTTTGGACTAATAAGGCCAGATATCAAGTCGAAATGGCGATGAATACACGATTTTGATCTAACTGTTAGTCCTTATAATGGACATATGTTGCGTAACTTAAGCAAATACTGTCTTTTTATATGTTGCAAACAAAGTAGCAGTACTCATTTTTGCCATTTTTTGACCACGGCCTTTGTGACAGACGTGCTGGCGGGTTCGAATCCCATGCGCTGGGCATGAAAAAGGAAAGGCCTCCATCGCTGGAGGCCTATCAAATCAGTGGTGGGCGATGAGGGATGTCCGCGTGCGGCTCCGCCGCCCGCATCCGCTTCGTCGCTTCGCTCCTCGCGTGCTGCGCTGGAAAACGCTTCGCGTTTCCTCAGCTCCGCACCCTTGCGGGTTCGAATCCCATGAAATGGGCCCAAACAAAAACGGTCCCCTTTCGAGGACCGTTTCCAATTCAATGGTGGGCGATGAGGGATTCGAACCCCCAGCCTTGTGCGTGTAAAGCACCTGCGCTAACCGTTGCGCCAATCGCCCGTGCGGAGAGAGTATAGCAAAACAATCGCC
>WGSQ01000184.1 GCA_014871605.1 Collinsella sp.
CGCGTCAAATGCGCCGAGCTCGCCTGGCGCACCCTCGACGGCATGCTCGAGGGGCAAACAAACCAGTAGCTTATGCCCCGAATCCAAGGGTTTTGATTGCCGAGCCGCCCGATACGGGCGGCTCTGTTTTTACCTAATGAGCGCGGTGGCACAAAGTCCGCGCGTCCGGCGCCCCGTCTGACATTTGCCACACAGCCAGACGCGAACACGGGCGTTTTCCACAGCACCAAAGGCCTGCGGCAGGGCCCCGGGCCCGCCAAGCAATGCGCCAAGCCCCGTTCTGCGAAGCTCCGACTCGCTTCGCGCCTGCCGCAGACGGGTCCCATAGGGAGCGGCGTGCATTTTTGCGAGTATTCAGCACGCCAAGCTGTGTGTATACGCATCGAAAGCGTTAATCAACATCTTCAGGCGCATATATATTGTGTTTAGAACAAGCATCGCGGTCTGACGGGACGCAGACACGTGCTTCGGGGGCGCAACGGCAGGGATCAATAGCTTCGGGGTCCGCATGTTGCAAGATTGCGTCGGTGCCGACAGCACCACGATGCTGAAAACTCCGTTTTTTGCACGGCGCAGACGGGGGTAGGCACGGGCAAACCCGGACTGAGCCGTTATTTTATGCAAGATGGCGATTGTTCTATGCATATTAAGAAGTGCAGTTACCTCACCAAGCTTTTGAACGCTGGTTGCGGCGTATGGACGACCCCAGCTGCGGTGAAAAGGCGACCTTACATCACGTTTCCGCCAGCCCGCATCGCCGTTCGCGCGCGGGCGCGCACGATACGAGAGACGGTACTTTTGCCAATCCCGGTATACCGCTCAATCTGGCGCACCGTAAAGCCGGCATTGTTCAATCCAACAATAACAGTATCGCGCTGCGCCGGCGGTGCAGTTTTAACCCCGTTGAGCGGAACCCCGAGACTCTTCGCCATCTTGTCGGCAAAGGCGTGGCGTTCCCACTCCGTCTCTTTCATATCGCACAGCGCTGACTCACTGCCGGCGGGCGTCGAAAGCGAATAGGCAATAAAGCCCTCGGCAGAGCCAAAAAGCTCAAGCACGCAAGAAGGATCAGAAAATCCCCTCGCGGCATCGGCCACATCACCGTCGTAAGCGCGTAGATGTTCCGGAAAGCTGCTCCAGGGATAACGCTCGATTAGGCTAACGCCCACCTCCTGCGGATCGGCGTGTACAGAGCGAATAGCCTCCATCACCTGCCAGTCGGTATCGAGCGAGCGCCGGTCAAAACGGTTCTGGAACAGATGCCCGGAGCGTCCGGTACGCTTGTTGAACCGACGAGCGTACGTCAAAAGCAGTCGGTGCATCGCCGCGCTCATCGTGTCCTCATAATCCGAGAGTACCAGATCCACGTGGTCGTTCATAAGGCACCACGCAACGACCGTCACGCCCTCCTCGCGGCAGCACTCGCGCATCAGCTCCAAAAACTCCCACCGGTCTTCATCGCCCTCAAAGATGAACTGCTTGTCCGTACCGCGGGCACAGACATAGTAAAAGCCGGTAACCGTTCTCCAAACGCGCTGCATGGCGCTCCCTTCGCCGGGATCTGCTTGCCATCCAATACAGCACGATTGAAGCGTGCCATCAAAACATTCACGCAAAACAATACACTCGCGCGGCCAAAGGCAGTAATCAGGCGGCGAACGGCATCGTTGCAACAGGTCAACCCCCGCAATGCTTACAAGAGCTGACCAATAGCTTGCCCAAGACGGACCCCCTCTACGGAAGTTCACGACCACAGAACATAGGGTTAAACCGTTTCAATTAAAACTTCCGGACTTCTCGCTACGAAAACTGAGCCGTTCGCCGAATATTCCGTGCATTTCGCGGTATTATAGGGGCTGCATGTCATGTCCCTTTCGAAGGGTCGCCCGGCAATCGCCAGCCACGGCCCCCAGACGGGACGCCAACACGATAGAGAGGAGAGGCATGCAGTACTCACAGGAAGTGGAGAACATGTGCCCCGTTGCCAAGGGTGCATACCACGGCCCCGCACCCATCCCCGAGGAGGGCAAGTGGGTCCAGGCTAAGGAGATTTCCGACATCTCCGGTCTTACGCACGGTGTGGGTTGGTGCGCACCTCAGCAGGGCGCCTGCAAGCTCACGCTGAACGTCAAGGACGGCATCATCGAGGAGGCCCTCGTTGAGACCATCGGCTGCTCGGGCATGACCCACTCTGCCGCCATGGCTTCCGAGATCCTTCCCGGTAAGACCATCCTCGAGGCCCTCAACACCGACCTCGTCTGCGACGCCATCAACGTTGCTATGCGCGAGATCTTCCTGCAGATCGTTTACGGCCGCAGCCAGACCGCGTTCTCCGAGGGCGGCCTGCCCGTGGGCGCCTCCCTCGACGACCTCGGCAAGGGCCTTCGCTCTCAGGTCGGCACCATGTTCGGCACCAAGGCCAAGGGCGCTCGTTACCTCGAGCTCGCTCAGGGCTACGTCACCCGCATGGCTCTCAATGACAAGAACGAGATCATCGCATTCGAGTTCCTGAACCTCGGCAAGTTCACCGACGCCGTCAAGGCCGGCAAGACCCCCGAGGAGGCCATCGCTGGCGCTATGGGCCACTATGGTCAGTGGGAGAACGCTGCCAAGTACATCGACCCGCGCACCGACGAGGAGACTCACTCCGTCGCCAGCGTGTTCCCGGTTCACGAGTAGAAAGGGAGGGAAATAACTATGACTGTTACGTTCGAAGGTTACGAGCGCCGCGCTGACAAGATCAACAAGTGCCTCGCCGACAACGGCATCGCCTCCCTCGAGGAAGCTCTGCAGATCTGCACCGACAAGGGCTTCAACCCGCGTGAGATCGTCAACAACACCCAGTCCATCGCCTTCCAGAACGCCGAGTGGGCCTACACCCTCGGTTGCGCTCTCGCTGTCAAGCGTGGCGCCAAGTCCGCTTCTGAGGCTGCCGCCATCATCGGCGAGGGCATCCAGGCCTTCACCGTTCCCGGCTCCGTCGCCGAGGACCGCAAGGTCGGTCTGGGCCACGGCAACCTGGGCGCTATGCTGCTCTCCGACGACACCGAGTGCTTCGCCTTCCTGGCCGGTCACGAGTCCTTCGCTGCCGCTGAGGGTGCTATCGGCCTGGCTCTGAACGCCAACAAGGCTCGCAAGAAGCCGCTGCGCGTCATCCTCAACGGTCTGGGCAAGGACGCTGCTCAGATCATCGCCCGCATCAACGGCTTCACCTACGTGAAGACCCAGTTCGACTACTTCACGGGCGAGCTCAAGGTCGTCGAGACCATCCCCTACTCCGATGGTCCCCGCGCCGCCGTCAACTGCTACGGCGCCGACGACGTCCGCGAGGGCGTTGCCATCATGTGGCACGAGAACGTCGACATCTCGATCACCGGTAACTCCACCAACCCCACGCGCTTCCAGCACCCCGTCGCTGGCACCTACAAGAAGGAGCGCCTCGAGGCTGGCAAGAAGTACTTCTCCGTCGCTTCTGGTGGCGGCACTGGCCGTACCCTGCACCCGGACAACATGGGCGCCGGCCCTGCCTCTTACGGCATGACCGACACCATGGGCCGTATGCACTCCGACTCCCAGTTCGCCGGTTCTTCCTCCGTGCCTGCGCACGTTGACATGATGGGTCTCATCGGCATGGGCAACAACCCCATGGTCGGTGCCACCGTCGCCTGCGCTGTCGCCGTCGAGGAGGCCCTCAAGGCCTAATCGCGCCCGCGCGATGCTCATATATTCGAGCTTTGGAGCCGCTACCTTTCGAGGTAGCGGCTCTTTTTGTTTGCGCTGTCGTAGGGTAGCAA
>WGSQ01000185.1 GCA_014871605.1 Collinsella sp.
CTGGCGCTGCCGTGGCTTACTGCTAGGAGGGTTTCGATGCCCTCGGCGCCCATGAGATTGGAGAGGGCGCCTACCATGCGCTCTTGCAGTGCCTGGCTTCCTTCTCCTCCGAAGGGGACCAGGTCCTCGCCCGGATCCCAGACATCGGTGGGCAGGGCGTCGTGGGGGCCTTCTTCGAAGGTGCCGTAGCAGCGCTCGATAATGCCTTCGCAGGGCTCGACTGCTGCGTCCGGGCCGAGGAGCTCGCATGCGACGAGCTGAGCTGTGTCCATGGCTCGGCCTAAGGGCGAAGAGACCACTTTGTCGGGGACGACGCCGTGGGCCTTTAGCCATGCGGCTGCTGTCTGTGCCTGATGACGGCCCAGATCGGTGAGCGGTGAATCGCAGCGGCCCTGGACCAGCTTTTTGACGTTGAACTCCGTCTGACCGTGGCGGAGTAGATACAGCTTCTTCATGCTCTCCCCTTCTGCATAACCTGCTTTGCCGGCACAGCCTCACTCGTGGGTATGCCCAACGTAGTCTTCGTCGATCGTAATCTTGGCAATCGACTTTGGATATTCCGATTCGACCCGTTGTGCCAGCGCGTGCTTTAAGTCATCGGCACTCATCTGCAGATCCGAGGGACGCACGCAGTCAAAGATCACGTTGGTGTGCGTAGGACCCGGCACACAGCGCAGATCGTGAATCGAAAGGCGGCTATCGATCTGTTGAGCCATAGTGTTGATGCGCAGGCGCATGCTCGCCACCTTGGGATCGTCGGTCACGATGGGATCGTAATGGAGCGTGACGATCATGCCGTCTTCGTCCCTAAACGACTGCTCGATGTTATCGAGCGTGTCGTGACTTTCCAACGGGCTGTCCTCGGCCGCCATCTCGGCATGCGCACTTGCAAACTTCCTGCCCGGGCCGTAGTCGTGAACCATCAAATCGTGAACGCCCAAAACGCCGGGATAGCTCATGATCTTGTCTCGAATGTGCTTGACCAGCTTAGGATCGGGCGTCTGGCCCAAAAGGGGGCTCACCGTATCTTGGATAAGCTCAAAGCCGCTCCAGCCAATATAGGCGCCAACGGCAAGGCCGACCCAAGCATCAAGATTGACATGCGTCACCTGGGAAACAATCGCGCACGCCAGCACAGCGCCCGTGGCCAGGACATCGTTCTTTGAGTCCTGAGCCGTCGCATGCAGCGTATCGGACTCAATACGGTCACCGAGCTTTTGGTTGAGGGCCGCCATCCAGAGCTTTACGACCATCGAAAGCACTAGAACCGTCACCAGGGCAAGCGAGAACTCGACAGGTTCGGGGTGGATGACGCGCTCAACCGAAGACTTCACCAGCTCAACGCCGATCAGCAGCACGAGCGCCGCCACGACCAGGCCCGAGAGATACTCGTAGCGACCGTGGCCGTAAGGATGCTCGGGGTCGGCCGGCTTGCTCGCCAGCTTAAAGCCCAGCACGCTCACGATATTCGAGCTGGCATCGGACAGGTTGTTCATGGCATCCGCCACAATCGAAACCGATCCCGAAACCACACCAATTGCACCCTTCGCAGCACAAAGCGCAACATTGGCGACAATACACACCATGCCAGCTAACGTGCCCACACGCGCACGATCGCCCTGTGCGCGCCTAACAATCCACTCGACCATCTACATCCGCCCCCACGGTACTACCTATATATCTATTGCTCAAACGGATTGTAGTGTAGCCACTTTGTCCCCCAGATACAAAAAGGCCGCAGCCCACACGGACCACGGCCTTGGAATGTGATATGCGGGACTGTCCCCTTGTCGATCGATTTATGCGCTTGCCTCGGCCACGCTCTCCGAGGTTTCGGGCGAATCGGCTCCGTCCCCCGTCGCCCGCCCCTTCGCCGGCACCACGCCAAAGCAGTAGCTCAGCGCCGCAGACACCGCAAATGCCGTGCCGCCGGCAACGCAGCACCACAGCAGGTTCGAGATGCCGCCCGTGGCAAAGCCAATGACCATGAGGACATTCGTCATGCCGATGGTATAAGCCGTAACGTGGCCCACGGCTGCAACAAGGCCTCCGACGGCGCCGCCAATGGCCATGCACGTCAGGCACCTGCCATATTTAAAACCGCAGCCGTACAGCGCCGGCTCGCTTACGCCGCCAAGCACGCCCGAGATTGAATAGCCCAGCATGAGCGCCTTCTCGTCCTTATCCGCAACGCGGAGCGACGCGCCAAAAGGCATGCCCCAAACGGCGAACGTCGCCATTGTCGCGGCGATCAGGATGCACGAATCCGTTCCCACACTCATAAACTGCGCATAGGCGAGCGATAGGACAACGTTGCTGACGCCCGCGATCTTGAGGAACTCCCAGCCCGCGGCAAGCCCCATGAGCGTGAGCAGCGACACGATGCCACCGGAATTGCCAAGCATAAACATAAGTTGGCCCAACAGCATGCCCAGATAGCTGCCCGCCGGCGCCGTAATACACAGCGAAACCGGAACCATAACGAGCATGGTCGCAAACGGAACGAACGAAAACGCCACGGCCTGAGGGATAACGCGCTGAAAGAAACACTCCACTCGCCATAGCACGGGCACCGAGATGAGAACCGGAATAACAGTCGTCGTGTAATCGTTGACCGGCGCGGGAAACAGACCATACACGGAAGTCATCGATGCCGCCGTCGTCGATGCGACATCGACGAGCTTAAGCAGATCGGGCGCAATCAATACGCCGCCCAGCATCATGCCCAGCTGCTCCGAGCAACCGAGCTGGCGGGCGGCCGCCCAACCAAGATAAATGGGCAAAAAGTAGTAGCCGGCGTTATAGAGCCAACTGTAGAACAGGCGATAGATATCGGAATCTGCAGACCACAGACCCAGCATGCCTTCGCCCATAATGACGGCGACGGTGCGAAACAACGCCGCGCAGACAATAAACGGCAGCGCCGACATCATGCTTTTGGACAGATAGTCCACCACGGCCATGGCGTTTGATGAGACCGTCGTTGTAAACGAGGTGTTAGAAACTTGTAGCATGGAATGCCTTTCCCAATGTGACATGCGAACTGTCCCTTTGTCACATCGTGCGGTACTGACCGATTGCGCGGTACTTTTCGTAGCGGAGGTTTGTGAGGGTCGCGTCGTCGAGCCGCCCAAGCGTATCGAAGGCATCAAATGCCGAGGACATGACGGCACCGGCGATCTCCCCATGCGACAGGCCCTTATCGTCGACAATACCGTCGATGATGCCGAGCGCCAACAGATCGGGGGCCGTGAGCTTAAGCGCCTCGGCGGCCTCATTCGCGCGCTCGGTATCCTTCCACAGGATGGACGCACAGGCCTCGGGGCTCACGACCGAATAGGCCGAGCTCGAGAGCATCAGGATGCGGTCGGCCACGGACAGCGCCAGCGCGCCACCAGAGCCGCCTTCGCCTGTCACCACCGAGACAATCGGCGTCTTAAGGCCGCTCATCTCCATGAGATTCTGGGCAATCGCCTCGCCCTGGCCGCGCTCCTCGGCACCGATGCCGCAAAACGCACCCGAAGTATCGACCAGGCACAGAACCGGCCGACCAAACTTTTCGGCCTGGCGCATCAGGCGACGCGCTTTGCGATAGCCCTCGGGATGCGCCATGCCAAAGTTGCGGCGCATACGCTCTTTGGTCGTGGTGCCGCGCTCGATGGCGATGACCGTTACGGGGCGTCCGTCTTTCCAGCCAATGCCAGCCACCACAGCAGCGTCGTCACCAAAGTAGCGGTCGCCGTGCAGCTCCACAAATCCATCCAGGCCCAGCGAGATCA
>WGSQ01000186.1 GCA_014871605.1 Collinsella sp.
GGTGGGCGGCAAGACCGCCATCGACTTGGCTGCAGGCAAGAACTTGGCCGGCGCCTTTTGGCAGCCGAGCGTGGTTATCGCCGACGTGGGGTGCCTGGCCACCCTCACGCCCGAGCAGTTCGCCGACGGCTGCGGCGAGGTTGTCAAACACGCCGTGATCGCCGACCCGGAGCTTTTCGCCGAGCTGGAGAAGACCCCGCTCACGCTGGAGCTGCTCAACCGCGATGTGGCCCGCGTAGCGCTCATCATCGCCCGTAATATCGACATCAAGCGCGCCGTGGTCGTCGCCGACGAGCGCGAGACCAACCAGCGCAAGCTCCTCAACTTTGGACACAGCGCCGGACACGCCGTCGAAGCCTGCGAGCACTTTGAGCTCGGACACGGCAACTGTGTGTCGATCGGCATGGGCATCATCACGCGCGCCGCAGCGCTACATGACATTTGCGACGCCGAACTGCCGGGGCGCATCGAGGAGCTCTGTGCACGTCACGGCCTCAAGACCCGCTGCGAGCTTTCCGCCGACGCCGTCTTTGCCGAGGCGCTCCACGACAAGAAGCGCGCGGGCGACACCATCGATCTGGTGATTCCGCACGGCATTGGCCGCTGCAGCATCGACCGCACGCCGCTTTCCACTTTCCACGAACTCATTGCCGAAGGCCTCGGCCAGAAGGGAGACGCATCCGCATGCTAGCCCGCATCACCCCGTCCCCGCTCAAGGGCACCGTTCCTGCCATCGCGTCCAAGTCGATGGCGCACCGCCTGATCATCTGCGCCGCGCTTGCCAACGGCGAGACACACGTCACCTGCAACACCACCTGCGCCGACATCGAGGCTACGGTGCGTTGCCTTACGGCCCTGGGCGCTCGCATCGAGACCGTCGAGGACGGCTTCCAGGTCCACCCCACCATGAAGAGTGTTGAGTTTGGCCTGCTCAAGGCCCTTGCCGGCGGCACGCTCGACTGCGGCGAGAGCGGCTCCACGCTGCGCTTTATGCTGCCCGTCGCCTGCGCGCTGGGTGCGGATGCCACCTTCGTGGGCCAGGGCCGCCTGGGCGCCCGCCCGCTCTCGCCGCTCTCGGACGAGATCATTGCCGCCGGCTGCGACCTACAGGGTCTGGGCGGTTTTCCGCTCAAGACGAACGGACGCATGCGCCCGGGCACCTTTGTGCTGCCGGGCAACGTGAGCTCGCAGTACATCTCGGGCCTGCTGCTGGCAGCCCCGCTGCTGGCCCAGCCCTCCTGCGTGCAGGTGACCGGCCTCATTGAGAGCCGTCCCTACATCAACCTGACGATCCAGGCCATGAAGGCCTTTGGCGTCGAGGTCAACGTCGAGCGTATTCCCGCCCGGGACGGCCAGCCCGAGGTCACAAACTTCCGCGTGAGCAGTGGCTCGTATCGCACGCCCGGCAGCGTGGCCGTCGAGGGTGACTGGTCCAACGCTGCCTTTTGGCTGTGCGCCGGCGCTATCGGAACCGACCCCATCACCGTCGAGGGTGTGTCCCTGAGCTCTGCGCAGGGCGACCGCAACGTGCTTGCCGCGCTTTCGCGCTTTGGCGCCCGCATCGTGCGTTCCACCAACGCCGCCACCGTGCAGTCCGACAAGCTCGCCGGCTTTGAGATGAGCGCCCACGACATTCCCGACCTGGTGCCCGTCATCTCGGCCGTGGCCTCGCTGGCTCAGGGCCGCACGTTCATCCGTGACTGTGCGCGCCTGCGCATCAAGGAATCTGACCGTCTGGTCACCACCACCCGCGAGCTCACCGCGTTGGGCGCACAGGTGCGCATCGCCGGTGACGACCTCATCATCAAGGGCGTCGATGCCCTTACCGGCGGCGAGGTCGATTCGCACAACGACCACCGCATCGCCATGATGGCAGCCATCGCCGCAAGTCGCGCCACCGGCGAGGTCGTGATCCACGGCGCCGAGGCCGTCAACAAGTCCTATCCCGATTTCTTCGACCACTACCGCCTGTTGGGCGGCAAGGTCACGCTCGAGGAGGAATAGCATGTCCTCGACCTTTGGCAACGTTTTGCATCTGAGCATTTTCGGCCAGTCGCACTCCCCCGCCATCGGCTGCTCGCTCGATGGCATCCCGGCGGGCATCGCCGTGGACCAGGAGAAGCTGCAGGCCTTCCTCGACCGTCGCGCCCCTGGCCGCGACGAGACCGCAACCAAACGCCGCGAGGCCGACGCCGCGCATATCATCGCCGGTGTTGTCGATGGACATACCACCGGCGCGCCCATCGCCGCGATTATCGAGAACACCAACACGCGCTCCAAGGATTACTCCGAGCTGCGCCGCAAGCCCCGCCCCGGACATGCGGACTTCCCTGCGCGCGTGAAGTATCACAACATGCACGATGTCGCTGGTGGCGGGCATTTCTCCGGCCGCCTAACGGCACCCTTATGCATCGCCGGCGGCATTGAGCTGCAGTCAATCGAGGCCCGCGGCATTCAGGTCCTGGCGCACGTCGCGCAGATCGGCGGCATCTCCGACCTGCCGATGGACGATATGGTCTATCGCGAGGCCGACCGCAAGGCGATCCTTACGAACGATCTGCCGTGCATTGACGCCGCCGCAGCCGGCCGCATGCGCGAGGAGATTCTGGCCGCGCGCGACGAGCTCGACAGCATCGGCGGCATCGTGGAGTGCGGCATTTACGGGCTTCCCACGGGCATAGGCGACCCCATGTTCGACGGCATCGAGAACCGCATCGCGCAAATCACGTTTGGCATTCCCGCCGTAAAGGGCGTGGAGTTTGGCATGGGCTTTGCCGTGGCCGCCATGCGCGGCAGCGAGAACAACGATCCATATCGCATCGATGCCGAGACCGGCGAAATCGAGGTCGAGTCCAATAACGCCGGCGGCATCCTGGGCGGTATTTCGACCGGCGCGCCCGTCATGTGGCGCATGGCCGTAAAGCCGACGCCCTCAATTGGCCGCGAGCAGCAGACCGTAGACATGGACGCTATGGAAAATGCCGAGCTCTCGGTGCACGGCCGTCACGATCCCTGCATCGTCCCCCGAGCCGTCCCCGTAGCCGAGGCAGCCGCGGCGCTCGCCATCTGGGACGCTCTCCTCGAGGACGTCGCCCAGCTCTAACCCGACTCACCTGGGTTGCCTGTCAACTCAGCCGTTACGTGAAAGGGGCCTCCATGGACCTTGCTGACATCCGCCAGGCCATCGATGGCATCGATACCACGCTCCTCAACAGCTTTGTCGAGCGCATGGACATTGCCACCGAAGTCGCCAAGTCAAAAATCGAGATGGGCAAGGCCGTCTTCGACCCCGCCCGCGAGCGCTCCAAGCTCAACAACCTCGCCAGCCGCGCGCCCGAGCGCTACGAGGCACAGACCATCGCCCTGTTCCGCCTCCTCATGAGCATGAGCAAGGCCGAGCAGCAGCGCTACATCAACGAGCTCAAGGGCATCACCGTCTCGCAAAAGGCACACGCCACGGCTGCAGCCTCCGACACGCCCTTCCCTCAAACGGCCACCGTCGCCTGCCAGGGCGTGGAAGGTGCCTATAGCCAGATCGCCGCGTGCAAACTCTTCGACGTGCCCGACATCGCGTTTTTCGAGACCTTCGAAGGCGTCATGCGCGCTGTGCGCGACGGCTTCTGCGAGTTTGGCGTGCTGCCCATCGAGAACTCCACCGCCGGATCGGTCAACGCCGTCTACGACCTGCTCGCCCAGTTCGATTTCCACAT
>WGSQ01000187.1 GCA_014871605.1 Collinsella sp.
GCAATAAGAAATCTTATATGAATTGACTTAGATTTTGTATATTCCGGCCCATAAGGGGATACACTACATCCTGAAAGACAAGCCGAAACACCGCTCGGCAGACCGCCGAGTCGGTGCAAACGCACAAGAGAGAGGGAATTTCTAATGGGCAAGATTCTTGGTATCGACCTTGGTACTACCAACTCCGCTATGGCCGTCCTCGAGGGCGGTTCTCCGACCATCATCGTGAACGCCGAGGGCGACCGCACCACCCCGTCTGTCGTGGGCTTCCGTGCCGACGGCGACCGCGTCGTGGGTAAGGCCGCTAAGAACCAAGCTGTCACCAACCCCAAGAACACCGTGTTCTCCATCAAGCGCTTCATGGGCCGCAAGTACTCCGAGTGCACCTCCGAGATCAAGACCGTGCCGTACGAGGTCAAGGAGGGCCAGGGTGGCCGTGCCGTCGTCGACATCGAGGGCAAGGATTACACCGCCGAGCAGGTGAGCGCCATGACGCTCGCAAAGATGAAGGCCGACGCCGAGAAGTATCTGGGCGAGACCGTCACCGACGCCGTCATCACCGTCCCGGCCTACTTCAACGACGCCCAGCGTCAGGCCACTAAGGATGCCGGTAAGATCGCCGGCCTCAACGTCAAGCGTATCGTCAACGAGCCGACCGCTGCTGCTCTTGCCTATGGCCTGGACAAGCAGGGCACCGACCAGCGCATCCTGGTCTTCGACCTGGGCGGCGGCACCTTCGACGTCTCCATCCTCGACCTCGCCGACGGCGTGTTTGAGGTTCTGTCCACCTCGGGCGACAACCACCTGGGCGGCGATGACTGGGATCAGCGCGTCATCGATTGGATGGCCGATAAGTTCCAGCAGGAGAACGGTGTCGACCTGCGTCAGGACCCCATGGCCCTGCAGCGTCTGAAGGAGGCCGCCGAGAACGCCAAGAAGGAGCTCTCCGCCGCCCAGCAGACCACCATCAACCTGCCGTTCATTACCATGAACCAGTCCGGCCCGCTGCACCTCAACTACACGCTGACCCGCGCCGAGTTCGAGAAGATCACCCGCGACCTGCTCGAGCGCTGCAAGCAGCCTGTCACCAACGCCCTGCGCGACGCCAAGCTTAAGCTCTCCGATCTGACCGAGGTCATCCTCGTCGGCGGCTCCACCCGTATGCCCGCTGTCCAGGAGCTCGTCAAGACCATGACCGGCAAGCAGCCCAACATGTCCGTGAACCCCGACGAGGTCGTTGCCGACGGCGCTGCCGTCCAGGGCGGCGTGCTCACCGGCGACGTCGAGGGCATCCTGCTGCTCGACGTTACCCCGCTGTCGCTGGGTGTCGAGACCATGGGCGGCATCATGACCAAGATGATCGACCGCAACACCACGATCCCGACCTCCAAGACCGAGGTCTACTCCACCGCTGCCGACAACCAGACCAGCGTCGAGATCAACGTGCTCCAGGGCGAGCGCGAGCTTGCCCGCGACAACAAGTCGCTCGGTAAGTTCCAGCTGACCGGCATCCCGGCTGCCCGCCGCGGCGTGCCGCAGATCGAGGTTACCTTCGACATCGACGCCAACGGCATCGTCAAGGTCTCCGCTAAGGACAAGGGCACCGGCAAGGAGCAGCAGATCACCATCTCCGGCTCCACTGCCCTGTCTGACGACGAAGTCGATCGCATGGTCAAGGACGCCGAGGCTCATGCCGAGGAGGACAAGAAGCAGAAGGAAGAGGTCGAGGTCCGCAACCAGACCGACAGCCTGTGCTACTCCACCGAGCAGACCCTCAACGAGCTGGGCGACAAGGTTTCCGCCGACGTGAAGTCCAAGGCCGAGGCCGCTATCGCCGACGCCAAGAAGGCGCTCGAGGGCTCTGACGTCGAGGCCATCAAGGCCGCCGGCGAGTCCCTGCAGTCCATTGCCTACGAGCTGGCTCAGGTTGTCTACGCCGACGCTCAGCAGCAGACTGACGGTGCCGCCGGCGCCCAGGCTGCCGACGATGACGTCGTCGACGCCGACTACGAGGTTGTGGACGACGAGGACAAGTAATCATGTCCGCCCGTAAAGCTCGCACGGAGGCGGCCGCCGCTGGCGCCGCCCCCGTTGACTCTGAGGAGAAGGACGTGAAGATTCCCGTAGAGGCCGCAGACGATACCGAGGCCAACGAGGCCCCGGCCGCCGAGGCTGCCGAGAACCAGGTAGAGGATTCCAACAAGGAGGCGACGATGACCGAGGACGAGATGGTGGAAGCCGCTATCCGCGCCGGTGAGGAAGCCGCCGACAACGACTTTAAGCTCAAGTTCGAGCAGGCCCAAAAGGAGCTTGCCGACGTGCGCTGTGAGCTCGATGCTGCGGCAGAGGCTCAGAAGGCCGCCGAGGACAAGGCAAAGGACGCCACCGAGCGCACCGCCCGTCTGCAGGCCGACTGGGAGAACTTCCGTCGCCGCACCGCCAACGAGCGCATCGCCGAGCGCGAGCGCGCGACCGAGAAGCTCGTCACCGCGCTGCTGCCGGTGGTCGACGATATCGAGCGTGCAATCGACCATGCCCGTAGTCAGGAGCTTTCCGACGACTTTAAGCAGTTCGTCGACGGTGTTGACGCGGTGCATGCCAAGCTGCTCGACGTGTTTGCGCACGAGGGCGTTGAGCCCATCGACCCCAAGGGCGAGGCGTTCGATCCGCTCGAGCACCAGGCCGTGGGTCGCGTCGAGGACGCATCGCAGTACGATGAGACCGTCAACGACGTGTACCAGAAGGGCTACCGCATGGCGGACCGCATCCTGCGCTCCGCGATGGTGACGGTGACCTACGGTGGCGATAAGCGCCCCGCACCGGAGCCCGAAGCGGCGCCCGAGGATGCTGCGGCCGATACGGCCGAGAGCACCGAGGAGTAATTGAGAAGGGCCCCGGGGCAACACCCGGGGCCCTTTCTGGCCTAGTGCCATATGAAAGTATGAGCCGCCGTCCGCGGGGACGGCGGACGTAACAGGAGAGGAGCTACGATGGCTGCAGGCAAAACCTTCTATGACATCCTGGGCGTATCCAAGAGCGCCTCCGACAAAGAGATCAAGAGCGCGTTCCGTAAGCTCGCGCAAAAATATCACCCCGATGCCGGCGGCGACGAGGCCAAGTTCAAGGAGATCAGCGAGGCCTACGAGACGCTTTCGGACGAGAAGAAGCGCAAAGAGTACGACCAGATGCTCATGTTTGGCGGCATGCCGGGCGCGGGCGGCGCGTATGGCGGCGGCTACGGTGCCGGCGCGGGCGCCAGCGGCTGGGGCGATATCTTCGACAGCATCTTTAGCGGCAACGGCGCCTGGGGCAGCGATTGGGGCTCGGGCTTTGCCGGGGCTGCGGGCGCTGCCGGTGCCGGCGCGGGTCGCAGCCGTGCTCGCAAGGGCGGCGACCTGTCGCTGACCGTCGATGTGACGGCCGAGGACGCGTTTCGCGGCGTGACGCACAAGGTCACCTATCGCATTCCCTCGACAGGCGAGCAGCAGACCATTACGGTCTCGGTGCCCGCGGGCGCGGTCGACGGCGGCAAGCTACGCTACAAGCGTCGCGGCGAGTATGGCGTTGCCGGCGGCGAGCGCGGCGACCTGGTCGTGACCACGCATGTGGAGGAGCACCCGCTGTTTAAGCGTAAAGGTGCCGACGTGACCATGGAGGTACCGGTCTCGGTCTACGAGGCGGCGCTCGGCTGCACGGT
>WGSQ01000188.1 GCA_014871605.1 Collinsella sp.
AGCACGTCGACGTTGTCGCGGAACGGGAAGAACGCGTCGCTTGCACAGGCAAAGCCGCCCTTCTCCACGCCCTCGCGCTCGCAGAAGTCCTCGGCACGCTCGCAGGCAAGCAGCGCAGAGTCAACGCGGTTAGGCTGACCCGGGCCCATGCCAATGCCGGCCTTGCCCTTGGAAACCAAGATGGCGTTGGACTTAACGCCCTTGCAGACCTTCCAGGCAAACTCGAGCTCGGCCATCTCGGCGTCGGTGGGCTTGCGGTCGGTGGGGAACGTAAAGGTCGCAGGATCCTCGGTCACGTGGTCGACCTCCTGCACCAGCATGCCGCCGTCGACGGAGCGCAGCTCCACCTGGGCGCCGTGGTCCACGCCGCCGGTGGCCAGCACGCGCAGGTTGGGGCGCTTGGCCATGCGCTCGAGCGCCTCGGCAGTGTAGCTCGGAGCGATGATAACCTCGACGAACTGCTTGTTCTGATCGGCAAAGTGTTCGACCAGCTCATAGGGAACCTCGCGGTTGCAGGCGATGATGCCGCCAAAGGCGCTCTTGGGATCGCAGGCGAAGGCGCGGTCGTAGGCAGCCGTGATGTCCTCGGCAACAGCAGAACCGCAAGGGTTCTGGTGCTTGAGGATCACGCAGGCCGGCTCGTCGAACTCGCGGACCAGGTTCCAAGCGGCATCGGCATCCAGATAGTTGTTGTAGCTGAGCGGCTTGCCCTGGATCTGCTCGGAGCCCACGAGCGGGAACTGCGAGCTCGCGGTATTCTCGCAGCCCTCGGCAAAGCGATAGACCGTGGCCTTCTGCTGAGGATTCTCGCCATAGCGCAGGTCGTCGACCTTCTCCAGCGAGATCTCGAGCTTGGCAGAGGTGTCCGCCACGTCGCTTGCGTGGGCGGCGAGCCAACGGGAGATAGCCGTGTCGTAGGCGGCGGTGGTCTGGTAGACCTTCACCTGCAGGCGACGACGGGTGGAAAGCGTGGTGCAGCCACCGGTCTCGCGCATCTCGGCCAGGACGGCATCATAGTCGGCAGGGTCGGAAATGACGGTAACGCTCGTGGCGTTCTTGGCGGCAGAGCGCAGCATGGAGGGGCCACCGATGTCGATGTGCTCGATGGCGTCCGCGAAGGTGACCTCGGGGTTGGCGACGGTCTTCTCGAACTCGTACAGGTTGACGACGACCAGGTCGATCAGCTTAATGCCGTGCTGAGCGGCCTCCTGCATGTGCTGCTCGGAATCGCGGCGGGCCAGCAGCGCGCCGTGAACCTTGGGGTGCAGGGTCTTAACGCGGCCGTCCATCATCTCGGGATAGCCCGTGAACTCCTCGATGGGGGTTACGGGAACGCCCGCGTCCTCGATGGCACGAGCCGTGCCGCCCGTAGAGATGATCTCGACGCCAAAGTCGTCGACCAGCGTCCGTGCGAAATCGACGACGCCCGTCTTATCGGTAACCGAGATCAACGCGCGTGCGATCTTCACATCAGATCCCATGCAGTCCTCCTGTCTGGTACGCCGCCGTGCTCTGTGAGTCGGTGATACGTCGATCTGCAGCGCTCGCGCAGCGGCATTGAAAATACTGATTTAATGTAGCGCATCGAGCGCATCGATGCACCCCGCAACGGGCGCATGTGCAGAAAAAGTTTGCGAGCGGAGGGGATGGGCATGGCACCGGGCACGGTGAGTTCATGGAACACAGGGGCACCATAATTAGATGCCAATAGCGTGGTAGAACTGTGCTCGATATGCATCCGCAAAAGAAAGAGGCACCATGGTCTCGCGGGTTCTCTACCGACCGTTTGATACCGAAGACTTCGACGCCATCGCGCTGATTCTGCAACAGCTTTGGCATAACAATTCGGATAACGATGAGTACAACCGCCTTGAGGCCGCGTGCGACCTCGCCTATTGCCTTTCGTCATCGACGTTTTCGCAGGTTGCGGTGATTGACGGCGAGGCGCGCGGCATTGCACTTGCACGCGCAGGACAGAACTCCGGCGTCACTATCAACGAGCATTGGATGGATACCGAACGCGCGCTGCTATCGCAGATGCGTGAGCTGGAGCCTGATGCCTGCGCCGAGTATCTCTCGTTTGTGCGCGCAACCATCCGAACCAACAACCACCTGCTCGAGAGCAGCCCGTTGCCGCACGACAACGAGGTCACGCTGCTTGCCGTGGATCGCGATGTCCATGGCCTGGGCGTTGGCACGGTTCTGCTCGATGCCGCGGTCTCGCACCTGTCCTCGCTTGGAGCGACGAGGGCGCACCTGTACACCGACTCCAACTGCTCGTGGAAGTTCTACGAGCTGCACGGCTTTAAGCGCACGGCCACGCACCGCGCCAACCGCGAAGAGCGTCGCCACGACATGCCGCGCGAAAGCTTCCTCTACGAACTCGATCTAACAGCCTAAACCCAGCAGCCATACCTAGTCATTTAGGGATGTTCCCAGTGATTAGTCGTTGGGGACAGCCTTCGTAGGTAGCGCATGAAAATGGGATGGATCCGTCGGCAGTCGCCGGAGAAGATCCATCCCAAAAATCAGAGCGCGCTAGAACGTTCCGCCGCCGCCTCCGCCGACGCCGCCACCACCGCCGCCAGAGAAGCCGCCGCCGCTGCCGCCGCTCGAGCTATCGGAGCTCGAAGCCAGCTCGCGGATGGTCTCGTGATACACATCGTTGAACGAATCGAGCGGAGACTCGTTGCCGTAGTGATGGTAATACCACCAGTAGCAGGGATAGTTGTCGTAGAAATCGTCGCTGTTGCGCAGGTCCGCAGGCACGGCCTCGGCCAGCTGTCGCAGCACTTCTTTCGAAACGCCTAGGGCAACGCCCATCACCAGCAGCTTGTTCCACAGCACCAGATCGCCGGGGACGGCTTCCTTTAGACGCGTGAAGTCCTCGAGCCAATGCTTAAGTGCCTTGCAGCGAGCCGCCACCTCGGCGCCCTCCGGCGTAAAGCGGCGGAACGTAAGGCCCACGCCGATACCCACCAGCACAATCGGCACCGAGATAACCGCGGCGGTAATGTTCGCCTGTGCGCCATCGGTAAAGAAGATGGATCCCACGGGAACAAAGGCAACCAGGATACCAAGAACCAGGCAAAACACCATTGCAACAATGCCGTCCGAGGCAACGTACTCGCTATCGGCCAGCTTGCCCTTAACGGTGTTCTGATAGTCCTCGAGCTTATCACCCACGGGTGTAGCGTGCTGCTTGACGTAGTGCTGCAGCTCGTCGAACGTGCGCGAGCGATTGCCGTTCTCGTCAGGCTTAGCACCGGCAAAGAAGACCTTGAGCACCATGTGGTCAATGCCCTTGGCCGACTTCCAGCCCGCATCGCTCACCGTCACGCGATACGTCTGCTCTTCTTTTTCGCGCCCCAACAGACCCTTCTTGGCCTTGGTCACGGTCGCCTGCTCCAGCTTGATCACACGGTCGTCAGTGAGCTTCATGAGCGTGGCGATATATGCCTGATCGGGCACCTCGTTCCAGCTCATGAGGGCCGAAAGCACGGCGGGATGGTCGGCCGAGGGCACATCGCGGAAATATTCGTCCTGGAAAAGCGGCTTGGGCTTGCG
>WGSQ01000189.1 GCA_014871605.1 Collinsella sp.
ATAGACGCCGCGCACCGATAGGGTAAGGCGGCGGCTTGAAATTGGTGCTATATTCAGCTTGAGTTGTTTAATGCTAGTACGGGAGGCTGATATGGGGCTGTTCAAGAAGAAAAACCCGCAGGATGCCTTTGATCCCGATGTGTTTACCATCACGGATACGATTTTGGACCCGCCGCGGTTTACATTTTTGCCGGCTATCTACCAGGATGCCACGCATCGCAAGTGGGCCGTGCATCAGCGTGGTGCAGAGCCGAAGATTTTTGACTATGCGGACGTGTTGCAGTGCGAAGTGGCCGAGGCGGGCGATCCGGAGGCCGAAGAAGCGGTCTCTAAACAGGAATTTGCCCAGCGTATCCTGGCAAACCCTGCCAAGGCGGCGAAAATAAACGCTGCCAAGCGTAATATGTGTCTTGGTATGGGCGTTGTTGTGGCGGTTCAGACGGGAAAAGACGAGGTTTCCAAATTAGAGATTCCCGTTATGACCGACGAGGTCAAACGCGATTCAAGTCTATATAAGTCGTATCGGAATGTCGCCGAGAAGATCAAGGCCGAATTTGATGCCATGGGAGGGCTGGCCTAATTTTGGCGGCATACGTGTCTGAATGAGGAGTCTGTGCAATGGCAGGCGAATCTTATGCAATTCCCCCCAAAGATCGTGCTGTTGAGGGAATTCTTTGGTATATCCAGCACCATCAGCTTGCCGGCGGCGATCGCCTGCCGGCCGAGCGCGTGCTGTGCGAAGAGATTGGCGTTTCGCGTACGGCGTTGCGTGCCGGTATCACGCGGCTTATCTCGTGTGGAACGCTCGAGAGCCGTCGCGGATCGGGTACGTATGTGTGTCCTCCCAAGCCGTTGAACATCTTCCAGGAAACGTATAACTTTTCCGATGCTGTACGGACTGCCGGCCTGCACCCCTCTTCTCGTCTGGTTTCCACCGGGACCATCGAGGCGGATGAGGCGCTTGCCGACAAGCTTGGGGTGGCTGTAGGCGCTCCCTTGCTCCGCATGCAGCGCGTTCGACTTATTGAGGGCGAGCCGGCGTCAATCGAGACCGCTCACGTTAACCTGTCCCTGTGCCCATCGCTTCCCGAACACGATTTTGAGTGTGAGAGCCTTTACGATGTCTTGCTCAAAGAAGGTGGCGTGCGTGTTGAGCATGGACGTGAGCATATCTCCATCTCGCGTTTGAACGCCGAAGAGGCCGAGCTGCTCCAGCAAGAAGAGGGAACGCCGGTGTTCTATGAGAGCTCGATCGAATTTGATAAGGACATGCGTTTTGTGGAGCATTGCAAATCGGTGATTTTGCCCACAAAGTTCCGCTTTGCCGATAACGGCGAAGAGAACGGCATGAGGAGCGTGGCAGGTGAACAATGGCTGAAACAGTAGATGCCACCCCGGTTTATATGCGCATTCGACGCCGCATCGAGGAACGTATCGAGCGCAGTATATATCCCACGGGTTCCATGATTCCGTCCGAAAAAGACCTTGCCGAGGAATTTGGTACGACACGCTTGACCATCCGAAGCGCTGTCGATGAGCTGGTTCGGCGCGGGCAGATTCGCCGTGTTCGGGGAAAAGGTGCCTTTGTGGCGCAGAAAGTGCCTGCTTTTTTTGAACGCACGGTCGGTTTCCGTGAATCGGTCCGTGCTTCGGGCGGCGAGCCGTCCGTCCGTATTCTCGCGCGTTCCAAGCGTTATGCGGGGCCATATTACGCCGACCTGTTTGGCATCGCCGAGGACGACCTGCTCTATTCCGTTCGACGCCTGAACTGCATAAACGGTAGCCCCGTATCGATTGAGACGGCGCTGATTCCCTGCCTGCTGTTCCCAACCATCGAAGATATTGACGTGTCGGTCTTCAGTTTGTACGAGACCTATGAGATGCTGGGCCGAAAGCCAGTCATGGCACAGGAAAAGCTCGATATCGAAGCGCTGGGCGCACGAGATGCCGGCCTCCTTGGACTGGAACAGGGCGATCTTGTTTTGCTTTTGGAATGCGTGAGCTATGACGCGAGCGGTCAGGCTATCGAGTATGTAAAGTCCTTCAATCGTGGCGATACGGGCGGCTACACCTATACGTACTAGCTGGTATTTTGTGAATAACGGCTGGGAAACTAACCAGTTTTGATCGTTGGGTCAGCTGTATATACAACCTTACAGGGCTCAAAATCGACCGTTCGCCGATGGGGATAAATTAATCGACAAAGAGGTATCAAAAAGCCATAACCTATAACTGTGATTGGTATCAAATACTAATGATTTGTTACGAGGTGAGACGATGAAGATGCTCGATTACGTTCAGCTTGCCCATGTGCGTATGGGGGAGAACCTCGAGCGTTCGTCTGAGCTGGTAGCGCAGCTCGTTGATATTTTCCAGTCCGGTTCTTTTGACGCGCTGCGCATCGTTGCTTCGGGTTCGTCGCGCCATGCTGCGGATTGCGCCCGCGATTACCTGCAAGATGCGCTGCAGATGCAGGTGTCCGTTGTGACGCCCGAGGCCTTCGTCGATTTTGAACACACCTATCCACAGCATGCGCTTAACATTGCCGTCTCGCAGAGCGGCTATTCAACCAATACGATTGCGGCGCTCGATTACATGCGCGCACACGATATGGCTGCAGTTGCGCTCACGGCAAACGTCGAGGCACCCATCAAGGAACACGCTGACATCGTTCTTGACTACGGTGTGGGCGTCGAGTCGGTGGACTTTGTGACTCTGGGCGTCGAGGTTCTCGTTGAGTACCTGGTGCTCTTTGGTATTTACGGCGGTCAGGCGCGCGGAACGATTGACGCCAAGGGCGTTGCCCAGCGTCTTGACGACCTGCGCGAGGCTATCCAGGCCAATGCCGTGATGTGCAAGACCGCCGAGGCATATGTCCAAGACCACATGCTCGAGCTTTCTGAGCACACGCCCGCTATGGTCGTCGGCAACGGCCCCAACTATGGTGTTGCCGAGGAGGCAGCGCTCAAGCTGAGCGAGACCATCAAGATTCCTGCCATGCATCACGAAGGCGAGGAGTTCGTCCACGGTCCCGAGATGCAGATCGTTCCGGGCTATCTGGTGTTTATTGTCGACGATCCGCAGGGGTCGGAGCGTCTTGCGAATATCGCCGATGCGCTATCGAACGTTACGACAAAAACGGTGCTGCTCACGGCCCATCCCAAGGGTGGGGCTCACGAGGTTGTGGTGCCTCAGGTGGCTCCGCTGCTCAGCGCAATTCCCAATCTCGTGTTCTTCCAGACGATTGCGGCAATAATCGCCGAGCGTCTGAAGTCATGGGACGTTCACCCGTATCTCGATGCTGTCTCCAAGCAAATGGAGGTCAAGGCAGAGGGCTACGAAGAGTCAGTCAATGCGCTTAAGGCCAAAGCGGCTGAGTGTTACGGAATGTAAGCGGGTTTTGATGCCCGTTGGCATGGGGGATGTGGAAACAACCCCAGAAAGGAGAGACAAATGAAGGAAACCGAGAAGATCGAGATCATGCATTTCGACCAGGAGGGCTATCTCGAGGACGGCAAGAACGTCTACGAGACCGGCAAGAAGATGACCGCGCTCGCCGA
>WGSQ01000019.1 GCA_014871605.1 Collinsella sp.
TTCCCAAATAGCGCTCGTATGCACGGGCACCAGCGGGTTGGCTTCTTCATCCCAGTCGTTAAATTCGCCAATGACATGGACACTCTTTACGTCGGGCGCCCAAACGCAAAAGCGCCAGCCGCGCGTACGGTTCTGCGTGTCGGGATGAGCTCCCATCTTTTCCCAGCTGCGCTCCCACATTCCAATGCCAAACAGGTAGACATCGTCCTTGGAGAGCTCCGGTGCGTGCGGAGCCGGTTTGCGGGTTGCGGGCTTTTTAGCCGTTGGCTTTAGCTTTGTATCGCTCACGTTTGATCCCATCATGACGCGGCAGCGTGTTGCCTTGGTGACTAGATGCGAAAGGTCCAAGGCTGCACGAATCGAAGGGACGGCGAAGTTTCTGTGATTCGTTCCACCTCGCGTGCTCGGTGGAACTTTCGGCAGAAACTACGATAACACCTGTGCGTTAGTTTTATGGACGAAAGCGGATTTGCGGGGGCGTTTAATCGGTAAGCGACATGTTTATACCACTGGCAGAATTGCCGTGGTAAAACCCTTGACAGTTTTACCAACTTGGGTTTCAAAATTGTTTGGCTGACGTTTGGTAAAACGTTTTTAGCAGGATGTTTACCATTTGATATCGAAAGGTTCGTTTATGTCCCATACCGCCGCTCCCAAGGTTGCTTTTATTTTCGATTGCGACGGCACGTTAGTTAACAGCACACCCGTTTGGGCCTATGCCCAGCCCGAGTTATTGCACCGCCACGATGTAGACGTGACCGTGGATGACTTTGCCCAATTTGAGCACCTGTCGCTGGAGGACGAGTGCCAGGCCTACCACGACACGTGGGGCATTGGCGCGAATGGCGAGGAGCTCTACCGTGAGCTGAGTGACATCCTGATCGATGGCTACTCCAAGGTGCCGCCGCGCGACGGCCTTCTTGCATTTTTGAAGCAGGCGCAGGAGGCCGGTATTGCCATGTGCGTTGCCACGTCCACGCCGGCCGAGCTGGTGCAGTCCGCGCTCGCTGGTGCCGGGCTCGACGCATACATGGAGTTTGTTACCACGACGGGCGAGGCGGGACGCTCCAAGCAGTTCCCCGACGTATACGAGCTGGCGCTGCGCCGCCTGGAGGAGCGCCATGGGCACAAGTTCGAGTCCGCATGGGTGTTTGAGGACGCCGTTTTTGGCCTAAAGAGCTCTGGGGTCGCCGGCTTTAAACGCGTGGGCATCTATGATCCGCACGGCCGCATGAAGCGCGACGACGTACGCGCCAACTGCGATATCTTTATCGACAGCTATGAGGAGCTGGATCTGGATCGCGTGCTGGCGTTTGAGGGGTAGGCGAGGGCTGTGGCTTGCAAGGTATTAGTTGTCTGCGGCTCGCCGGTGGTGGCGAGCGCGGATCTGTTACGTAGGCTAGCAGGGGAGTGCGACCACGTTGTCGCCGTGGACCGCGGACTCGACGCGCTGCTGGGCGCCGGCCTGGGCTGCGACGTATATGTGGGGGATGCCGACACGGTGAGTGATGCAGGTCGTGCGTTGGTCGATGCCGCCACCAACTTTGAAGTTGAGCGCCACGACCCGTACAAGGACTATACCGATCTGGCGCTGGCGCTCGATTCCGTCCGCCGTCGCTGGCCGGGTGCCGAAGTGGTTGCGACCTGCGCCACCGGCGGTCGTCCCGACATGGCCCTGTCCGTACTAGGGTTGCTCGCGGGCTACGATGACGCCGCAGTCTGGATTGCCGAGGACAAGGTGGTCGCCCGCATCCTTCGCGCAGGCGAATCGTGGACCATCGAAAGCGCCGAAGGCAAGACTTTCTCAATCATCGCCATTGCCCCCAACACCGAGGTAAGCGAACACGGCCTAGAATGGGAGCTAGACCACAGCCCCCTGGGCTTGTTAGCCGACACGGGCATCAGCAACATCGTCAGGTCAACAGCCACGATCCAAGTCCATACCGGCACCGCCATCGCTTACCTATATCAATAGGCATTTAGAATCTGACCCAAAATAGTCCTTGCACGCCGTGCCAACTTCCCCTATAGTATCTCCAGGTCACGGGGGCGTAGCTCAGCTGGGAGAGCGCTTGACTGGCAGTCAAGAGGTCAGGGGTTCGATTCCCCTCGTCTCCACCATCGTGAATGCAAAGGCCTTCGGAATTCCGAAGGCCTTTTTTCATACCAAAACACCATGCGCCACAAACCCCACCTACGCCAACAAAAAGTTGCACAAATTTTTTCCCATGTTTGTACATAGTTTGTTAGCCAAACGCGATTATCAGTGTAGATCGCCGTTCCATATGGGCTTCAGGAACGCGCCTAATCGCCGTTAGCATCCCATTAACCTGCATCAACGTGAACAACATCCCAAAATAACCCCCTTAAGCACGCTAAATGAACGATATGTTGTCCAACGCAGCCCCAATCAGTTTCGCTAACAGCTTGTGCTAGGATACCTAACGTTACATGAGTTCAACTGTGTTCGCGGCTCCAGCAAGTCACAAAGCGCAGGGTCGATCAGCATCCGGCCGTAACGGCGGTGCCAGAAACACCACGAGCTCCAATATCGATTGCCATGCGCGATTTTGCATTAGTTTTTGTGGCTATTTATAAGTTCGCATTACGCTGTGCAATAAGTTGTGTTCGGCAAACCACAGCAGTCCTGCAGCTGTTTGCGTGCGGTTCAGTTTTGTACCCGCTTGACTGGGTCGCACGCAGCCAGCTGGGGTCGCGGTTATTTTTGCGATACACGTCCGCGACTCTAGCAAATGCTTCTATACATACCGTTCACGGTGGGGCAGAGCCACGTGCTTGTCTGACTGGGCTCAGGGTTTGAATATGGAGCGCCTTCGCGCACAAGCGCCCTGGAGAAGCCATACCCAAACCCCGTGAGCCACACGTAAGACAGCAAGGGGGTGGTGCTCGTGTGGTATGTGATTCAGGTCATTAACGGTCGCGAAGATGTAATGCGCGAGCGCATTGAGCACATTGTGCCGGCTGGTGCCATGCAAGAGCTCTTTTATCCCCAATTTCAAACCGAGATCAAGGTTCACGGCGAATGGGTCGATACGACCAAGCCGCTCTTTCCCGGTTACCTTATCTGCGATACGGCAGATCCCCGCACCGTGCAACAGTATCTGCTGCGTATGGACGACCTTGCCCGGGTGCTTGCCCAGGACGGTCAGTTTGTGCCGTTGGCAAAAGAAGAGGTCCAGCTTATTGGAGGCTTTACGCATAGGGGAGACCGCGTAGTGCCCATGAGCGAGGCCTTAAAAGACGGCGATAAGGTTGTAGTGACGGCTGGTCCGCTGTTGGGCCACGAAGGCCTTATCAAAACCATTAACAGACGCAAGAGCACTGCTTATTTGGAGCTCGATCTGTGCGGCCGACGCGTGACTACGCGCGTTGGCCTTGCCGTGCTTTCGGTCGAGCAGCGCGTCATGCGCAATCACAGAAGATCGATCGCCTAGCTGCAAGCTCGCAAGCGGACGAACGAAGGCAAAAAAGTATCGGGGGGGGCTCATGGAGCCTACGATAATGACCGTGGAGCAGGGTGCGCGAGAGGCGTGCACAGCCGCCACGGCGAATTCCGTCCCTGCCGCAGCGGGTGCTACGGGGGATTACCTTACAAACGAAGAAGCCACCGAAATGCTGCGCGGTGCCAACTCCGGGGTTATGCCCGAGCTTGGGCACAGGTTCTACCGCGTTATTAAGCGTACGGTGGACATTGTCGCCGCAGGCGGAGCCTTGGTGTTGCTCTTTATTCCCGGGTTAATTCTGAGCGTGGTCATTTGCATAAAGAGCCCGGGCGCAAGCCCCCTATATTCGCAGTGGCGCGTGGGCCGCGTGCACAAAGACGGCACGTTCTACCTGTTTAAGATCTACAAGTTCCGCAGCATGGTGCCCAATGCAGACCAAATGCTCAAGGACTTGCAGGCTCAAAACGAGGCCACCGGCCCCATGTTTAAAATGAAGCACGACCCGCGCATTATTCCCGGCGTGGGTAACTTCATTCGCAAGCACAGCATCGACGAGCTGCCCCAGCTCATCAACGTGTTTTTGGGCCAAATGAACCTCATTGGCCCGCGTCCCGGCCTGCCGCGCGAGGTTGCCCTGTACAGCGAACACGACATGAAGCGCCTTGCCGTAAAGCCTGGCTGCAGCGGTCCTTGGCAAGTAATGGGCCGCAGCTACCTGGGCTTCAACGAAATGGTTGAGCTGGATCTTCACTACATAGAGAATCGCAGCCTGCGCCAGGACCTGCGGTTGATATTCGGCACGCTGAAGACGATATTCTCTGGGGAAGGTGCCGTGTAGCATGCGCATCGCCATGATAGGCCAAAAGAGAACGGGTTCGCGCGAGGGCGGCGTAGAAGTGGTGGTAGGCGAGCTTGCTCGCCGTATGGCAGACCTTGGTCACCAAGTAACCTGCTACGACCGTATGGGCGAAGGAGCTCCTTCCGAGCCCTACGAGAAGGATGGCTACCGCATCGTTCCCGTAAAGGCTCTGGACATCAAGGGGCTCTCTGCGCTCACGAGCAGCTTTGCCGCAACAAGGGCCGCCATCAAAGACGGGGCAGACGTAATTCACTATCACGCAGAGGGGCCGTGTGTCCCCCTTCGTTTTGCGCGTTCCGCGGACATCAGGACCGTGGCAACGATCCACGGCCTGGACTGGCAGCGTGCAAAATGGGGCGGCTTGGCTTCCAAGTACATCAAGTTCGGCGAGGCGACGGCGGCCAAGTGCGCGGATGCGCTCATCGTGCTTTCCCGGGGCAATCAGGAGTACTTCAAGGAGGCTTACGGCCGCGAGGCTACGCTCATTCCCAACGGCATCACTCCCGAGGCGGATCTTCCCGCGAAGGAGATCTCCGAGCGCTTGGGGCTCACCCAGGGCTCCTATGTCCTCTACCTCGGTCGCATTGTGCCCGAGAAGCGACCGGAACTGTTGGTGGAGGCGTACAAGCAGGTAAAGACGGATAAGCGCCTGGTTATCGCGGGCGACTCCTCCGATACGGACGACTACGCCGTGGCGCTCAAAGAGGCTGCCGCGTCCGACCCCCGCGCGCTCTTTACCGGCCACGTTGAGGGCAACCTGCTCTCCGAGCTGTACTCCAACGCGTATTGCTACGCGCTCCCCTCCGACGTTGAGGGCCTGCCCATGAGCTTGCTGGAGGCCATGTCTCACGGTGCGGCATGCGTTACCTCGGATATTCCCGAGTGCGCGGATGTTCTGCAGGGTTGCGGGCTCACGTTCCCACGCGGAGACGCGGGGGCGCTGCGCGACGTGCTTGAAGGCCTGATAGCGGATTCTGCCCAAGCGGAGAGGCTGGGCGCCATGGCACGTGACCGCGCGATTAATGGCTATGACTGGAACAGCGTCGTCCAAAGGACGCTTGCTTTGTATGAGGGTGTTGCGTAATGAAGATCCTTCTTGTAAATAAGTTTCATTGGCGCAAGGGTGGAAGCGAGACGTACTACTTTGCTCTTGCCGATGGTCTTCGCGCTCTTGGGCATGAAGTTGCCTTCTTCAGCATGGAGGATGAGCGTAATGAGCCGACTGAGTGGTCGCGTTACTTTGTAACGAATCGCGACTATAACGGACCGAGCTCTATTGTCGATAAGGCGAAGGCCGCGCAGGCACTTGTGTATTCCAAAGAGGCGCGCGAGAAGTTCGATGCGCTGTGCCGTGAATTCCAGCCCGATGTAATCCATCTCAATCTCACTCATAGGCAGATTACGTTTTCCATCTTGGACGCTCCTTGGCTAAAGCAGCATCCAACGCCGGTTGTGTATACCTCGCACGACTTGATTCTTGCTTGCCCGAGCTATCTTATGCTTGATTCCGAGGGCAACGTTTGCGATTCGTGTCTCGGGGGTCATTTTGGCAATTGCCTTAAGAAGAAGTGCGTAAAGGGTTCGATCGCAAAAAGCGCGTTAGCGGTGGCTGAGGCGGAGTGGCTTAAACGGCACAAAACCTATTCACGTCTCGATCGCATCATCTGCCCGAGTGAGTTCATGCGGAACAAGTTTATTGAAGCGGGGCTTCCCGAGCGTCAGCTTGTCCTCATGCGGAATTTCCTGAATCCCGATTCGATGTCACGGGAAGTTGCCAACCAAAATAATGAAGATCCCTACATGCTGTATCTGGGACGCCTTTCTCGCGAGAAAGGCGTGTTAACGCTCGTGCATGCTTTTGAGAAGGCGGCACCGGTGATCCCTGATTGGCGTCTTGTTATTGCAGGCGATGGCCCTGAATGTGATGCTGTGAAGGTCAAAGTTTCCGCAATGCCAAACGAAATAAGCTCGAGGATTGAGCTGGTTGGATATAAAACCGGTGACGCCCTGCGCGGACTTGTGAATCGAGCCACTCTGGCGGCTGCGCCGTCAGAGTGGCTCGAGAACGCGCCATATGCGGTTCTCGAGGCACTCGCCGCGGGCAAGCCCGTTATCGGTACGAACATGGGCGGAATACCCGAGCTGGTACGTGAGGGTGAAACGGGCTTCCTGGCTGAAGCCCACGATGAGGCAGGACTCGCAGATGCAATCCGTAGGGGTGCGGCGGTGGCCGCCGATCCTGCGGCTTACGCCGCGATGAGCGCGCATTGCCGTTCATTCGTGGCAGAGAACTGTAATCAAGAGAAATACATCCGGAATCTCGTCTCCCTGTATCAAGAACTAATTGACCGGAAGGTGGTGGCCTAACCCATGGCCGAGAAGAAACTCAACGGAACCGTAATCGTAACGTACCGCTGCAACGCGCGCTGCACCATGTGCAACCGCTACAAGGCTCCCAGCCGTCCGGAGGAGGAGCTCTCCCTCGACGTGATCAAGAAGCTCCCGCGCATGTACTTCACCAACATCACCGGTGGCGAGCCCTTCATCAGGACCGACCTTGCGGATATCGTGCGCGAGCTGTACAAGAAGTCCGACCGCATCGTCATCTCCACCAACGGCTTCTTCACCGACCGCATCATCGCCCTTGCCGAGGAATTCCCCCAGGTGGGAATCCGCATCTCCATCGAGGGTCTGCAGCAGACCAACGATGAGATCCGCGGTCTCCAGAACGGCTTCAACCGCGGCTACGAGACGCTCAAGAAGCTCGTGGAAATGAAGCACCCGGACGTGGGCTTTGGCATGACGGTGCAGGATCGCAACGCTGCGGACTTGGTGCCGCTGTACAAGCTTTCCGACGAGCTCGGCATGGAGTTCGCCACCGCCAGCCTGCACAACAGCTTCTACTTTGTCGAGGCGAAGAACATCATCAAGGACCGTCCCATGGTGGCCCAGAACTTCGAGGACCTGGTAAACGAGCTCCTCAAGTCCAACGAGCCCAAGAAGTGGTTCCGCGCGTACTTCAACATGGGCCTCATCAACTACATCTATGGGCAGAAGCGCCTGCTCCCGTGCGATATGGCGTTCGACACGTTCTTCATCGACCCCTACGGCGACGTCATGCCCTGCAACGGCACCAAGGAGAAGCTCGTTATGGGCAACCTTAACGACGAGTCTTGGGATGAGCTGTGGGAGAGCGCCCAGGCCGAGAAAGTGCGCGGCTGCGTGCGCCACTGCGACCGCAACTGCTGGATGATCGGCTCCGTGTCTCCTGCCATGCACAAGTACATCTGGAAACCCGCGTCGTGGGTGCTGGCGCACAAGCTCAAGCCCGGCAAGAAGTTCGACATGCACGAGCTCCCCATCGTGCGCGACTACGAGTCGGGCAAGGTGACGAAGGAGGAGCTGGACGCTCTTTCCACCTGCGACATGCACGCCGCGATCAACGACGGCCTTTCCGACGCAAGCCGAGCCGACGCGCACGTGTACGAGACTGAGGAGGCGCTGTAGTGCAGCCGGGTTGAAAAATCGAATGCAAAAATTCAGAAATAGCGGTTGCTCGATATCAATCGGAGGAAACACGTGAAAGTATCCTGCATAACCAGGCACGCAATCTCTAATTATGGCTCCCTGCTCCAGGCATATGCGACACAACGAGCGGTAGAGAGCTTGGGGCATGAGTTCGAGATTATGGACTATGTACCTGCTTGTGAGGACGTATCCCAGCAGGTGAGGACGCTTCTTTCGACAAAGCCGTCCTGGAACGGGAACCCGTTGAAGAAGTCTGTCTACAGACTTCTGATGGAGCCTGAGACAAGGGTGGCGGGCAAGCGGTTTGCGCGTGAGCGTTCCCAGCTGCTTAAGATGAGCCCTCACTATGCATCCCTGGAGGAGCTGAAGGCTAATCCGCCCAAGGCCGATGTCTATATGACTGGAAGCGATCAGGTGTGGGGTCCCATCAGCTCGGGCGCATACGACCTGTCATACGCGCTTGAGTTTGCTCCCGAGGGCGCAAGGCGCATCTCATATGCGGCAAGCTTTGGTAAGAAGAATATCCCGGATAGCGTGCGCCCCAGGTTTCTCGAGGACCTTCGAGTATATGAGGCCGTGTTCGTACGCGAGGATGCCGCGCGCGAGCAGCTTGCCTCGTGGGGCATAGAGGCCGGACAGGTTGTCGATCCCACGCTGCTGCTTGATGGCGAGGCGTGGAGAAGGATGGCGGCACCTGCCCCGAAGGGCGAATACATCCTCGTCTACCAGATTCACAGCGACCCGACGGTGGGGCAGTACGCCGTGAAGGTTGCCAAAAAGCTTGGCTTGCCCCTGATACGGATCTCCGCAAGCCTGCACCAGGCCTCACGCGAGGGCAAGTTCAAGTGGCTGCCGACGCTTGCTGAGTTTCTCTCGTATGTCGACAACGCAGCATGCCTAGTCACGGACTCGTTCCACGGTACGGCTTTTGCCATAAATCTCAATACGCCGCTGGTAGAAGTGCTGCCCAAGAACGGAACCTCGAGCAGGAACGTGAGTATTCTGCGACTCACGGACCTCACGGACAGAGTGCTTCAGAATCTAGATGATGTCGAGTTAGCATCCAAGCAGATTGACTTTGGTCGGGTCAACGACGTGATGGGTGCGGAGAGGGAGAAGTCCCTAGCGCAGCTCAAGAGCATGATTGAGGAGTAGGGCATTGTCAAACGTTGGCACTAGGACGGTATGCAAGAAGGATATGTGCGCTGGCTGTATGGCCTGCGTCGATTCATGCCGACATGGAGCGATTGCCATTGAGGATACGATTGAGGCGTATAACGCCCGTATTGATCCTACAAGGTGCGTGGGATGTGGACTGTGCGAGAAAACGTGTCCCCAGATGGTATCCCCATCTTCGTTGCGTCCTCTCGAGTGGCTACAGGGGTGGGCGAAAGATACATCGCTCAGAATGTCATCTTCGTCCGGGGGTCTGGCTACGGCCATCTCGGAGGCGTTTGTGGCGTCAAATGGATTAGTGTGTTCATGTGCACAGGAGGGCGGTGAGTTCCGGTTCCACCTCACTTCTGATGCGGATTACTTGAGGAGGGCCCAAGGCTCCAAATACGTCAAAAGCAATCCGCTTGGTGCGTACCGCGAGGTTAGGGAGGCCCTGCAAGGTGGTCAAAGGGTTCTCTTTATCGGTCTTCCTTGTCAGGTTGCTGCGATGCGTAACTTCGTTGGAAGCCGTTTAGCCGATTCCCTTTACACCATCGACCTTATCTGTCATGGTTCACCGTCCCCCAAGGTCCTGAGCCGATTCTTGGAAGAGACAGGTAACAACCTGTCTAATGAGCTGATACTGGACTTTCGAAAGAAAGTCCAGTTTCAGCTCCGCTATCGCGGAGCTGAAACTGTGGGTAGGACGGGTGTCCGCGATCGCTACTCGATTGCTTTCCTCTCGGGTTTACCGTATACGGAAGGCTGCTACTCCTGCCGCTACGCCAAGGGTGATCGTGTCTCCGATATTACGCTTGGCGATTCATGGGGTAGCGAGCTTTCTGATGAGGTCGCGAACGGGATATCCCTCGCACTTGTGCAGACAGACAAGGGTCGAGAACTGTTAGAAATGACGGACCTTGAGCTTTTGCCGGTTGATCCTGGTCTAGCTGTGGCCAACAATGAACAGCTTCAACGTCCTTCGACGAAGCCTATAGAAAGAAATACCTTTATGGACGGCTTTCGTAACGGGGTACGGGTTAACCGACTCGTTCTCAGGGCGAGGCCAAAAGACTGCGCCAAGTACTTGGTCAAGGATATACTGCTTGCACTGGGTTTGCTCAGGGGTTAACACATCGAGAGCGTTTGCTTTAGGCATTAATGATAAGGTAATCCATATGTTGAGTAATTCCAAGGTGCCAAAGTGCGTCGTATTAATGGCGTCATACAATGGCATCCCATTTATTTCAGAACAAATTGACAGCATTCTCTCGCAGGCTGAAGTTGACGTACGTCTTTTTGTCCGTGATGACGGGTCATCTGATGGTACTCGTGATCTTCTGCAGCGCTATGCAGATGAGGGCAGTCTGACTTTGTTAACAGGAGAAAACCTAGGACCTGCTTTAGGGTTTTTGACGTTGTTGCGGAATGCTCCCGAAGCTGATTACTATGCGTTTTCCGACCAAGATGATATTTGGGATAGCGATAAACTGATAACTGCGATTAAACAGCTTAAGAAGCAGGAGAATTTGGCTCTTTATCATTGCAATTCAAGACTTGTAGATTCAGCTGGTAATGAGATGGGCCGGTTAACCTATGGGCAACAAAGGTGCATATCTTATCGAGATAACGACCCTCTCAACCAGCTTTGCATTGGGTCACCTATGGGATGTACGCAAGTATTTGATAGGCGTATTTGGGAAGTTGTTTGCTTGCATGAGCTGCCCCATCCCGTCATCATGCATGATAAGCTGATAGCTAATCTATGCGTGCTGCTGGGTTATCGGATTGTTTTCGATGCTTCTCCTCATATGGGATATCGCCAGCATGGTCGTAATGTGGTCGGTGTGAGTACTGATTTACCATCTAAAGTGATTGAGAAAATCAATAGTTTTTGTCATCCGCGAGAGATTACTCTTGCAAAGCAAGTTACTGGACTTCTTTCAACTTATTCCGACTGCATTCTTCCTCCAGAGCGTGCTCTTGGAGAGTTGGTATCGAAAATGGACGCTTCTTTCATGGCTAGGTGCAGGGTTTCTTTCTCTTCGAGGCTGAATTTCGGCAGTCTACAAGAGGGCCTTTTCAATAGATCTCTCCTCTTGTTTGGGAAGCGATGATATGAGTAAAAGCATCCCCAAACCGCACAATAGTGGGTACGTCCTAGCGCTTGCCTTTTGCGACTATCTCAAGGACAAGAGCGGCACCCCAAAGGCTATTATGGCGAGTCAGCAGGCCATGGCGTCGCACGGCATAAGTTACGTCTATCTCCACTCGGTTAAGAAGACCCTGTTCAGGGACGACCAGATGCTATTTTGCGAATTCGGGGTTACGGTCGACGGGGTGGAGGCTGGTGTTTTCAGTATTGCCCAGGTGTGCGAGGCCCTTTGCAGCTGGCAAAAAAGCGGCTTCAGCCTTCTTGAGCTTCATATCCACCACCTTCTGTACGTGAGCCTTGAGAAAGTCTCCGAACTGCTAAAAGTTACAGGCAAAACACCGGTCAGGGCCTTTCTCCACGACTATTACCTGTGTTGTACAAGCTATAACCTCCAAAATAGGAGCGGCTTTTGTGACAGCTCAAGGCTCGGTGACGCTCCCTGCGAGAAATGCCCCCACTTCAGTAACAGCCTTCGTGTGGAGTCGAAGATCCAAGGGCTGTTTGACTCCATCAAAAATCTCCGTTTTGTTGCACCTTCGACCTATACGAAGAATCGGTTTCTCTCATTCAGGCCCCAATACGAGGGCCTTGTTGATGTAATACCGCACCAAAAGCTGCTTGGAGAGTATCTGGGCAACAGACGTCCTCTGAACGCAGGGGAGCGCATCAGAGTTGCCTTTCTGGGGATGCCGAGGAAGACAAAGGGCTGGGAGACCTGGCTTCGCCTCGTATCTGCGGTCGATGAACAAGAGTACGAGTTCTTCGTCTTCAACAGCTCGAACGATATGTATCCAGGGATGAACAAGCGGTTTGTCGAATTTGATGAGAAGCACCCAAATGCCATGACCGACTCTCTCAGGGAGTGCGAGATTGCCATCGTTGTCATGTGGCCATCTTGTCCAGAGACCTATAGCTACACCTGTATGGAATCTTACTCCGCAAACGCTTATACGATTTCGAGTGCATGTGCAGGCAATGTCGCCGACTTTGTCGTTGAGCATGGGTCCGGTTTGGTGCTGAATAACGAGGAGGAGCTAATCGGGCTGTTTAGGGATAAGAGCCGGCTTATCAGGGAGGTCAATCGTTTCAGGAGCGGAAAGCCTGGTCCGCTCGATCTTGTCGATTCAGATGAGATCGTAGACCTACTTCCATGCTCCTCGGTAGGTCTCAACACGGGAGTTCACATGCACACGAGGCTGATTGAACGTGTGCTGCTGGAGGTACTCAATGCAAGATCATAGGCATGCGAGGCTCGTTATAAATAAAGCGGAGGAGCGGGCTGGTCGAAGAGGTCGTTGGTATCTCCCTAATAAGCAAGGCGTTCTAACCGTTTGCATGGGTGACCTGGCGGATGCGACGATCGTTATAGGTATCTTGGCGCAGGTTTTCTTCCTTGAGTACTATGGTCTGGGGCGATACCTCAACTGGGTAATTACCGGCATGATTTGCGTGAGGGCGCTCTTCTCCGGATGGAAATATAGCGGTAGAGCGCTACTACTTGGGCTGATTACCGTTGCAGGGTGGCTGTCTGGTGCCCTCTTGGGTGGCAATATGGAAACGTTTAGGGCGAATATTTTGCTGCTCCTCTACCCGTTTGTCTATACGCTTTACTTCTTTCTTTTGGTCACTAACAAGAGGGATTTTCTTCTTGGACTCTTTGATGCAGGTTTTCCGGTCTTCAACGCCATATTGCTTCTCAATATGGCGATCATGTTTATCCAGTACTCTACCCATGGGATGATCGCTGCGACAACGAACGACATCAGTTACTTCGAGGACAATATCTCCGGCCTGTTCTCTTATGCGTCCGTCCATGCGGTGGCCCTTTACACTTCATTCGTCGTGCTCTACAACTTCGTCTGGATTAGGAGGCTTCGGGGTCCTCTCTGGCCATCCCTTGCCATCGCTTACAACGTCTGCCTTATCGTCCTGTCCTTCTATCTTGCGACACTCAACGATAATAAGGCGCTCTTCATAATCCTTCCTCTCGTTTTAGTGATGTTCTGGCTTATTTCAGTCATGAGAGGAGAAGCGGATGTTTCGGGTCCCTTCTTTTGGCTTGTCGCCTTGTATTTTATCCTGACAATTGCATACGCCTTGGTGCCTGCGTTCCAGATCCTCGTGGATACGCAAGTGTTTGGTCTGTTCGATATGGTTGGCAGTTCAGCTTCCGTCGGTACTGCTGCCGACGGCAGTAACGAGAGGATTGCTATCATCGGCTTCGCTCTCTTGAGACCGGCTACATGGAGTCTCGGAGAGGGTCTTGGAGCCTCAAGCTTCTACGCGTCCGGGTTCATGTCGTTTAACCACTTTGGTCAAGCGGATATGGGGTCTTTCTTGATTCTCATGGGGGTTTGGGAGACGGCAGCGTATGTAGCGTTTTTCCACTCCGTGGTTAGTGAGTTTATGGAGCAGGAAAAAGGATCTAATGGCCGGATTGTTCGTTTGCTCCTTTTGCTAACAATTCTTATTACCTTTCTGTATACGCAGTGCTTTACAAGGGTGAACTGCTGCTTGTGCCTACTGCTGCTCTGTGGAGCGCTGGCTTGGTCGTGGAATTCCTCGGCTGCAGACTATTTGATTATTGATAGAGACGAAGAACAGGTTTGAACATGAAAATAGGCATTTCCACATTTACGCATGGGGACAACTATGGGCAGAGGCTCCAGAACCTTGCTGTCCAAGAAACTCTCAAACTCTCGGGTGCAGATGTCCTTACGTTCAGACAGAAGGACTCGAGATCTGCCAAATACAAGCTCAAGTCTTTGGCTTCGCTCATTCCAAAGGGGCTTGCCGTTGCCCACATCCAGAGGCATCGTTCGTTTGAGGATTTCAATTCCCGTAACATTTCCTTTAGCCGGGAGGTTATATCTGATTCCAACCCTCCACGTGACATTAAATCCTATGACTTTTTCGTTGCTGGGAGCGACCAAGTTTGGTCTCCGTATTCCCCTGACGCTAACTCCACTATGTTTCTCACGTTTTCGCCAAGAGAAAAGCGCATTGCTTTTTCGCCAAGCTTGGCAGCTCCGACGATTCCCGAGGAGAAGCGTGAGCTGTTCCACGGCTATTTCGACGGGTTTGATAGGCTGTCCGTTCGTGAGCAGAAGAGCGCCGAGCTTATAAACAGTCTGTACGGCTTAAAGGCCGAGGTGTTGATTGACCCAACACTGATGTTTGACGGCTCCTGGTGGGAAAGGTATGAAAAAGAGCCGCACTGCGGGCTTCCAAATGATTATGTATTGACGTACTTCCTCGGGAGTGCAGCTTACGAAGAGAGGGTTGCCGAAATCTGTGATTCACTTAGCTGCAAGAGGGTCGATTTACTAGGGGATGCGCGCTACTACGCCCTCGGGCCTTCAGAGTTCCTCTATGCCGTCCGTCACGCAAAGCTTGTAGCGACAGATTCATATCACGGATCAATTTTCTCGATCTTGTTCGGGAAGCCGCTGATTTATTGCCCTCGTGAGTCCACTGGTCCAGACATGAGCAGCCGATTCGACACGCTAGCCAGCGAGCTGGGTGTTTCTTTCGTTGAGCGGTCAATTCTTTCCGTATGTAATTCGGAACTGCTCGAGAGTGACTATTCAAAGGCGTATGACAGGTTGGCAGCTCAGAGGAAGATCGTTGTTGAATTCCTCGATAGATGTGGATTGAGCATTCCCTCGGAGGCCGCCCGTGGCTAGCCAGCGTAAGGCGGGCGCCCTCCTCGGCTACGCCAACATCCTCGCAAAGAACCTCGTCAACCTCGTCTACACGCCGATGCTACTGTCCTACGTGGGGCAGGCGGACTACGGCGTCTTCCAGAGCTCGAACTCCTTTGTCTTCTCGCTGACGCTCCTGTCCTTCGGCTTCTCCGAGGCCTACGTGCGCTTCTACACGCAGACGGTGGCGCACGGCGGCGAGCGCGACATCCGGCACCTGAACGGCATGTACCTCACGCTTTACGTCGCCGTCACAGCCGCGGCGGTCGCCCTCGGCATGGGCTTCTCCGCAAACGCCGGCGCGGTGTTCTCGGCCGGGTTCACCGAGGCGCAGGTCTCGCTCGCCCGGGAGCTGCTCGCCATCATGACGCTCAACGTCGCCTCGACGTTGTTCACCGTCGTGTTCAATTCCTACATCACGGCGCACGAGCGCTTCGTCTACCAGCAGACCAGGCAGCTCGTCACCACGCTTGCGACGCCGCTGTGCGCCTGGGCCCTGCTGGCCGCCGGTATGGGGCCCGTGGGCGTTGCCCTAGCACAGCTCGCGGTGAACCTCGTCCTGCTCGCCCTCAACGCGCGCTACGCCATCGTCGTGCTGGGCATGCGCTTCGAGCTCAGGTGTGCCGACTGGGGCGTCATGCGCGGCATCGCCGCCTTCAGTGCCTGGATCTTCGGTAACCAGGTCTGCGAGATGGTCAATCAGAGCGTGCCCAACATCATGCTGGGGGCCATCTCGGGCGCGACTGCGGTATCTCTGTTCGCGGTGGCCGTGAACATCCGCCAGGTCTTCTACTCGCTCTCCACCACGATGTCGAACGTCTTCATTCCGAAGGTCAACCGCATCGTCGCCACCTCGGACGACAACGCCGAGCTCACTCGCCTTATGACGCGCGTGGGCCGCTACCAGATGGTACTGTTTTGCTGGGTGTACGGAGGTTTCGCTATTCTCGGGAAGTTTTTCGTGACGAGGTGGGCGGGCGCGGGCTTCGCCGAGGCCTACTGGCTCGTGCTCGCCATGACGCTACCCGTCATGGTGCCCCTCTGTCAGAACGTCGGCATCGAGATCCAGAGGGCCAAGAACATGCACCACGCCAGGAGTCTCGTCTACCTTGCGATGGCGGTCGGGAACGTTGCCTTCACCGCCGCGGCCGCCCCGGCGCTGGGGCCGTGGGCCCCCGCGATCGCCTATGTCGTCAGCATCGTGCTCGGCAACGGACTGTGGATGAACTGGTACTACCAGAAGCGGGTCGGTCTCGACATGCTCTTTTTCTGGAAGCGGAACCTGCCGGTGCTGCTCGCCTGGGCTGCCGTCACCGTCGCCTGCCTCGCTGGCACGGCGGTCCTGCCCGTCAACGGATGGCCCGCGTTCCTCGAGTGGGGCGCCGTTTACAGCGCGCTTTTCGCCATAGCCCTTTGGCTCGCCGTCCTAACGAAGGACGAACGTATCGCGGTCGTCTCTCGTCTCCCGTTCCTTAGATAGGGTCCATCATGAATGATTCCGAGAAATCCCCAAGGGTCGTCTCGCTTGGCGACCGTTGCTGCGGCTGCGGCGCGTGCGCTGCCCGCTGCCCCAAGTCATGCATCTCCATGGAACCCGATGATTGTGGCTTCCTACACCCCACCGTCAACGCCTCCGGGTGCGTAGGCTGCGGGGCGTGCGACGCCGTATGCCCGGCGCTCAACGCCCCTGGGGAGGACGGGTGCGAGTTCGCCCTCTGGGCGAAGGCTCATGACGTCGGCTTGCTCGATAGATCGTCGTCGGGCGGCGTGTTCGGTCTACTCGCCGGTGACGCTCTCTCGCGCGGCGGTGTTGTGGCGGGCGCCGCGTGGACGGACGGTTGCCGCGAGCTTCGTCACGTGCTCGTGGAGGACAGGCCGGCGCTCGGCGCCGTTATGCGCTCGAAATACGTTCAGAGCGCGGTTGGCCGCGGCGTCTTCGAGGGCGTCCGCGCTGCCCTGCGTGAAGGCAGGCCGGCGCTCTTTGCCGGTACTGCATGCCAGGTGGCTGGCATGCGCTCATACCTGGGGAAACTCGCCGACTCTGACCTCTTCCTCGGCGTCGACGTCATCTGCCACGGTGTTCCGTCTCCAGAGCTCTGGTCGCGCTGGGTCGACTACCGTGGTGAGGCCTTCGGGTCGGACGTCTGCGACGTCAATATGCGGAGTAAGACAACCGGATGGTTGTCTTACTCCGCTATGTACAAGCACATAGCGGAGAAAGACAACACCGGGGACACCGAGTCCCAGATATTCGGCAAAGACTGGTACATGAAAGCGTTTCTGGCCAATGCGAGCCTTCGTTCGTCCTGTCTGGCATGTCCAGCAAAGCGCTCCAGCGGCGCCGATATCACGCTCGGTGATTTCTGGGGGTTCCAGAATACCCATCCCGAGGTCGACAACTCCAAGGGCGTATCTGCCGTCCTATGCAATACCGAGAAGGGCGTGCGGGCATTCGAGGCTATTTCTGGGCTTACTGCAAACGGTCCGGCGACGCTTGATGGGGTAATCGCGGGCAACCCTAGCCTCGTCCATTCTGTCACGCCTTATCCAAAGCGCGACGAGTTCTTGAACGACGTGTCTGCCGGGCTTTCCATCCCAGATCTCATGGACAAGTGGGATTTCCGTCCCACTCTCTGGCAGCGTGTCCGCGGCAAGCTTGGTGGTATTAAACGACGACTAAAGAGACTCGTTGGAAGGAGAGCCTAGATGGCCAAGGATCGCTACCTTCAAGCTCTTCGTGGGCTTGCGATTTCCGCAGTGGTGCTTATCCACTGTCTTCCTCAATGTGCCGCGTCGGTCGCCATTCGCCCATTCCTCAACTTTTCTGTTGCGTTGTTCTTGTTTTTATCCGGTGTTCTTACCGACGAGCGCAAATTTAATGCGGGAGGGGGTCTTCGACGCCGCATTAGCAAGGTTGCCGGACCTTATGCGTTCTGGAGCGTTATCTATCTTGCGGCGTTTCCCGCCCCTTCATGGGCGTCTGGGTTTCTGGCGTTCGCCGTGGGCTCCGTATCGGCTCAGATGTACTATCTATTGGTCTATTCACAGCTTGTGCTGCTTACTCCGGTACTGTTCAGGCTCCTTTCACGGTATAGGTTCTTTGTCTATTGTGTGACACCGGCTTGCTTGCTTCTAAGGGAGCTCGCTGCCGTTGCCGGTATCGCATTGCCTCTAATACAGGTTTTCTGCCCCATGTGGCTCATCTTTTATGTTTTCGGTCTCGACTGGAGGCGTTGGGCTGCGCTCATTGAAGGACGAACCACTCAGCTTGTTGCAGTGCTCTTTATATTTTTAATAATTCAGGAGGTCGCAGGCTTCTGGTGGTATTTGACTGGCGATTTCAATATGGCCACAACTCAGCTTAAGCTCGGTTCTGCCGCGACCTCTTTAGCTGTGATCGCGCTTCTTATGGCGGTTCCGGGATCATTCAAGTCGCGATTATCTTCTACTTTGCTTGTTGACCTTGGGAACGCCTCTTTTGGAATCTACCTCTGCCATATACTTGTTCTCAAGGCCGTTTGGAAACTGCTTGGATTATTCGTCATTCCACTTGGTGTTTCGACATTTGCTGTTTGGGCGCTAACTCTTGCCGGATCTTATTCGCTTGTATCACTTTGCGGTCGTTATTTGCCCGAACGAATTCACATCATTGTGGGATTATAAATTGATTTTCGATACTGGCACTTTTCATAGCGTTGAAGCAAAGTGAGTCCATTACCAACATTTGGCACGCGATCATCGGTGAAGATACCGGACTTCCTGTTTTCGAACGAGAAGATGACTTTTTACTCAAAATGGCTGATTGGATTAACCAACCTGAAATAACCGGAATCAATCTCCCTTGGTCGAGCATTGAAAAATGGAAGGGGCAATTCAGGTAGCCATATTCCGCAGTCATTACCTTGCCTATTTCGTTAAGAATGAGGGGGTTTAGCAAAATAGGATACCCAAGTCTTATTTATCACTCGATCTAAAGCGCATTTCGATTGTAGAGGACAGATTAAATGAAAGGCATCATCCTCGCGGGCGGGTCCGGCACGCGACTGCACCCGCTCACTCTCGTGACCTCCAAGCAGCTGCTGCCGGTCTACGACAAGCCCATGATCTACTACC
>WGSQ01000190.1 GCA_014871605.1 Collinsella sp.
CGACCGGCAGCAAGTTCCAGCACGTCCGAATCGGCCTCGGCGATACCGCGGGCGACAACCATACCGCTCGGGTCGCACACGTCGAGCACATCGCCCTCGGCAAACTGGCCATCGACCTCGCGAATACCCACCGCAAGCAGGGAAGAACCACGGCTGACCAGCGCCTTCGCAGCACCATCATCGACCGTCACCGAGCCATGCGCCTTGTCGCCCAGTGCGATCCACAGCTTGCGGGGTGCGATGTCCAGACGCTCCGCCGGCGGATCGAACAGCGTGCCCACGCTCTCGCCGCGGGCGAGGCGCACGAGCGCATCGGGCTCCTCGCCCGAGCAAATCACGCTCTGAATGCCCGCCGTCATCAGGATGCGGCTCGCGCGAATCTTGGTAATCATGCCGCCCGTGCCCACCGATGTGGAAGAATCGCCCGCCGAGGCAATAATCTTTGCATCGATCTTATGCACGACAGGAACAAACTCGGCCGTGGGGTCCTCATGCGGATTGGCAGTATAGAGGCCATCGATGTCCGAGAGCGTCACGCACAGATCGGCAGAAACCAGGCAGCTCACAAGCGCCGCCAGTGTGTCGTTGTCGCCAAACTTGATCTCGTCGACGGTAACGGTGTCGTTCTCGTTGACGACCGGCACCACGCCCAGCTCCACCAGGCGCAGCAGGGCGTCGCGCGCGTGCAGGTAGGACGTGCGACGCGCCGTGTCGTGACGCGTGAGCAGCACGAGCGAGGTGAGCAGATCCCGTGCATGGAATTCCTCGTCGTAGGCCGACGAGATGATGCACTGACCAGCCGAGGCGCAGGCCTGCAGGCTCGGCAGGTCGCCGACCGGCTTGCGGTCGAAGCCCAACACGGGATAGCCGCAGGCGATAGCGCCCGAGCTCACCACGACCAGGCGCCAGCCGAGCTTGCGCAGGGCTGCGGCCTGATCGGCAAGCCCGCCGATAAAGGTGCGGTTGACCTTGCCGTCGGCGCCCACCACCGTGGACGAACCGATCTTTACCACCATCGTTTTATAAGAAGTCGTCATACGTCAAACCAATCGACTGTTCAGCGAACGGACGAACGGGCAAGCGAGAAAAATGATCCGTTTTCCTCCGTCGCATGCGGATCATTTTGCCCAGGGAAAGGCAGAAGCCGCGGCCATGTTCTTGCGCACGAGCTCGTCGCGCACCTGAGCCAGGCCCTGCTCCATGCCCACCACATAGGTCTGCGGGTACAGGAAGCGCTTGAAAGCTGCGTCCAGATGATCGAGCGCCCAAGCACAGCGCTCGCGCGCGTCCTGGATGCTCTCACGCGGAGCCACCGCACTGCCATCGCGCACGATCGGCACCAGCAGCTCGCGATACTCAAGTTCGGACACGTCGGTCACCAGGGCGGCATCATTCACGGCCACGAGGGTATTGCCGCGCGCGGCGCCCTCCCCCGCCAGATGGTCCTCGTCGTAGATCATGTCGCAGACCGGGCCGCCAAAGCCGTCGTAATAACGGCGCACGCGTTGCACACCCGGGATCGTGCGCTTGTAGGGCTGCTCGGAGAGCTTGACCACCGGCGTCCATGGATCTGCCTCGCTCGCACGGCGGGCGGAAAGCTTGTACACGCCGCCCAGCGCCGGCTGGTCATAGCAGGTCGCGAGCTTGGTACCCACGCCAAAGCTGTCGATGGGCGCGCCCTGGTCGAGCAGCGACTGAATCGTGTACTCATCCAGATCGTTGGAAACCGAGATCCCCACATAGGGCAGGCCCTCGGCATCAAAACGGCCGCGAACATACTTGGAGAGCTTGGCGAGGTCGCCGGAGTCGATGCGAATGGCCGACAGGCGCTCGCCCACCGCTTCCATCTCCTTGGCAACCGTAATGGCATGTTCGCAGCCCTCGCGCACGTCATAGGTGTCGATGAGCAGCGTGCAGTTCTTGGGGCTCGATTTGGCAAAGGCACGGAAGGCCTCGAGCTCGGAATCGAAGCTCATCACCCAGCTGTGAGCATGCGTGCCAAAGACGGGAATACCGTAGCGGCGGCCGGCGAGCACATTGGACGTAGAGGAGCAGCCGGCAACGTAGCTCGCGCGCGCAACGGCCAGGCCGCCATCGGGACCCTGGGCTCGGCGCAGGCCAAACTCCGCCACAGGGCGACCGTCGGCGGCGAGCACCACGCGCGCCGTCTTGGTGGCGACAAGCGTTTGGAACCCGACGATGTTGAGCAGCGCCGTCTCGAGCAGCTGGCACTCGAGCGCAGGACCGGTGACGCGCACCATGGGCTCGCGCGGAAAGACGAGCTCGCCCTCGGGCACGGCGTCGATGTTTACATGCGCACGAAAATCGCGCAGGTAGTCGAGGAATCCAGACTTGAACATCGCACCGCCAGCAGGGGCCTGGAGCGAGGCGAGGTAGTCGATGTCCTCGGGCGTAAAGCGCAGATTCTCGACCAGCTCGGGCAGCTCGGCGGTGCCGCACATGACGGCATAGGCGCTGCCAAAGGGATGGTCGCGGTAAAACGCGGTAAAACAACCCTGCTCATTGGCCTTGCCGCTCTCCCACAGGCCCTGGGCCATAGTGAGCTCGTACAGATCGGTGAGCATTGCAATGTCGGTGGGATGCGAGATGTCGGTCAAAGCCATGGGGCGACCTTTCGGATGTGTGGTGCAGAATTTGAGGGTTGGACGAGAGCAGAGCATGCGGACATGATGCCCGATGCAAATCGGTTAGTGCAGGCCCATGCTGCCCGTGATCGTGTAAACCATAAAGACGATAAACGCGATGAGGGCAAGGACAATGATGATTTTTTGAGCCGGCGCCATGCCGGGGATCTCGTTCTCGCCCGTAGGTTCCTTGGAGGTAACCATGCGCTGGGCAAAGGTCATCTCGTCACGGCTCGGCTTGGGCTCGACGGACTTAAGACGAGCGGCCTTTTTAGGCTGAGGTTTGGGCGCGGCAGGTGCAGGCTTCGCAGCAGCGGGCTTGGGTGCGGGCGCGGGCGCCGATGCGGATGCGGCGTTCGCGGCGACCTCCTCGGCCTTCGCACGCTCGGCACGCAGGGCAGCCAGCTCCTCACGCTCGCGACGGGCCTCTTCCCGAGCCTCGCGGCGGGCCTTCTCGGCGCGGAGCTCTTCCAACTCAGCGCGCTCCTCGTCGGACAATGGTTGGGACTCAAGCTCGGCCATGGTGCAGCCCTTTCTTTCAAAAAAAGCCGCCGACACAATGTCAGCGGCTTATCAAATCCAAGGGTGGAGACGAAGGGAGTCGAACCCTCGGCCTCTGCCATGCGACGGCAGCGCTCTCCCAACTGAGCTACGTCCCCAGGACAAGTCGATATTTTACCTACGGCTCGCCAACTGTCAACGCCCAATAACCAGTCTTTTTGGGGCGCGGCTATTTTGACAACTTTTCGAACAGGCGATCCTCTCGATGATTTTTTAAGGCTCTGTTAGACCAGGATTGACATGCCGGCCTGCCGGCTATCTCGCCGTCTC
>WGSQ01000191.1 GCA_014871605.1 Collinsella sp.
TAATATTGTAAAGCCCCGGGCGGGAGGGATACGAGCGCCCCTAGGCGACGCCGCTGGAGCCGAAGCCTCCTTTGCCTCGGTCGGTTTCGTCTAGCTCTTCTACTTCTATGAGATTGACCGTGGGGACTTCTTGGATGACGAGTTGGGCAATGCGGTCGCCTTTGTTGATTTGGATGTTGTTGGAGGGATCCAGGTTGATGAGGATAACCTTGAGTTCTCCTCGGTAGTGGGCGTCGATGAGGCCAGGCGTATTGACTATAGACAGGCCCTGTTTGATGGCGAGACCGCTACGGGGCTGGACGAAGCCGGCGTAGCCATCGGGCAGGGCGATGGCCAGCCCAGTGGAGACCAGACGGCGTTCAAAGGGCTTCAGGACGCAGTCCTCGTTGGAGCGCAAATCCAAGCCGGCATCGGTGGGATGGGCGTATTTGGGAAGCTCGACGGTGGGGTCGAGACGCTTTATGTTGACGGTAATGTTGGGCATGGAATCACCTTAGCTTGTCGAGCTCTTGCAGAAACTCATCGACGTCTTTGAAATCGCGGTAGACCGAGGCAAAACGGATGTACGCCACCTTGTCGATCTTTGCCAAGCGCTTGAGCACCATGTCACCCAACTCATGGGACGTGACGGCCGTCAGTGTGCGAGAGCGCAGCTCGACCTCGATGTCGTCGATAATCTCATTGAGCTTCTTAGTGTCGATATCGCGTTTGATAGTGGCGCGCATCAAGCCGACGAGCAGCTTATTGCGATCGAACCGCTGCTTGGTTCCGTCTGACTTAATGACCTCGATTGGGTCTTCGCATCGCTCGAACGTTGTAAAGCGATAGTTACACGAGCAACATTCGCGACGGCGCTTAATGGTGTTATTTGACTCCTGCATACGGGAATCAACGACGCGGGTATGTGCCTTGCCGCATTTGGGACAGCGCATGGTACCTCCTCTTAAACGATAACAAGGGTACCATGCGCAGCGCGATAATGATTACGAACGAGCAGGAACCTTAAGATGCGCACCGGCGGCGAGCGAACCATGCTCCAGATGATTGACGTTACGGATCATGTCGGAAGTCTCTTGCGTGGAAAGGCCTTCGATAGGATATTCCTCGGCAAGAGACCAAAGAGAATCGCCAGGCTGAACGCGAATGGTCTCGTAGGTAACGTTGGAAACGGACTCGGCATACGCGGTGTGGCGAGCGCTAAAGACCGACGTAGCAAGGACAAAGAAGAGCGTAAGCGAAACGGCAACAGCGACAATCGTCGGAACCTTCAGGGCAACGCGGGCCGGCGCGACTGCAGCCTGCTGATTGCGAGTAGACTTTACGGTCAAAGGCTGAAAGCCGGAGCGGCCACCCTGAACAACAGTAAAAGTGGGTTCCGCAGGCATCTCGAGCTTAAGGGCGAGGTTTCCCTGGACCATATTCGTTGCTTTCATCATGTTCTCCTCTCGCGTGTTTTGCTGAGAACAGTTTTATCAAGCCGCGCGGACAAAAATGTCTAGCGCGAGAACGAATGTTCGGTTATTATTATCTTCGAACAGTTGTTCCTGTCAAGCAAAATTCGAACATTTGTTTGACATGGGTAGAGAGGATGCCCTGATGGCTCGCAAAATTACCAAGCGTCAGCAGCAAATTTACGACTTCATCAAGGAATATCAGCAGGAGAAGGGTTATCCGCCCAGCGTGCGCGAGATGGCTTCTGCCGTGGGACTTTCCTCCCCCAGCACCGTGCACGCCCATCTATCTGCCCTGGAGGCGCGCGGGCTACTCAAGCGCGATGCCACCAAACCGCGCGCCCTGGAACTCTTTAACGAGGACGGTTCCTCTGTCTCAATTTCTAAATCTGACGAGCCCACCGCACCTCGCGGAACGGTCTCGCTACCGCTCCTTGGTCGCGTCGCGGCTGGGATTCCCATTCTGGCCGAGCAGAATATCGAAGACACTTTTACTATCCCGACCGAAATCGCCACCGATCAGGGTTCCTTTATCCTTGAGGTGCATGGGAGCTCAATGATCAATGTCGGCATCTTCAATGGCGATTACATCATCGTCCGTGAACAAAAGAGCGCCATGAACGGCGAAATTGTCGTGGCCATGATTGATGGTTCAGCGACCGTCAAGACGTTCTACAAGGAGCAGGGACGCGTACGCCTGCAGCCCGAGAATGACACCATGGAGCCTATCTATGCAACGAATCCCGTTATCTTGGGCAAAGTCGTCGGCTTGATGCGCCGGTTCTCGTAATGCAAAAACGCATCACCATCTTTGATACCGTCCGCGGGTTTACGATGATTTCAATGGCAGGTTTTCACGCTTGCTACGATCTCGCCTACCTGTACGGTTGGGATATGCCCTGGTTTACCCAGACTGTCTTTCAAGACATCTGGCGCGCCAGCATCAGCTGGGTATTCTTGTTTATCGCGGGTTGGATGTGCACTCTTTCGCGCAACAATATCAAACGTGCCGCCAAATACGCCTTAGCAGCCACTCGTCATCTGGTTGGCAACAACACTTGTCTCAGTAGACGATTCGGTTAATTTTGGCATCATCTACTGCATGGCCGCATGTACCGGCATCGTGGCGTTGACCGATCCCGTCCTTAAGAAGATATCGGCGAGATGGGGCATGTCCCTATGCCTTGTGTTGTTCGCCCTCACCTGGAGCATCCCCAAAACGATCTACCCTGTCCCCTACCTGGCGTGGCTGGGATTTCCGAGCCCTGGGTTTGTTTCAGGTGATTACTACCCCATCATCCCGTTTATCTTTATGTATCTTGCAGGATACTTCGCCGCACATATAGCGCAGGGAATCGATAAGACCGTCCCTAGCTGGGCCTACGCCAACCCCCTGCCGGCGCTCGCCAGCCTTGGACGTCATGCACTCCCCTTTTATCTGCTGCATCAGCCCATCATACTGGGCATTTTGGAGCTCGCCTACTCAGTGCGATAACGCTCGAGCCGCGGTGCAATACGAGCCGGCAGTTTCGCCACAATACGAACGCCATCCTCAAGATATTCCTCGTGCAAAAGGGTCCCCTGCTCATGCACGAGCGTGATGAGCGCACCTTCACGATACGGAATGTCGGCTGAAAGCAGTACATCGGTGGCAGCTGCCTCGCGAGCAATGCGATCGACGAGATCGTCGAATCCCTCACCCGTCTGGGCCGAGAACAGCACGGCTTCGGGATAACGACGACGGAAACTCAATCGATCGACGCTATCAAGAAGATCGATTTTATTGAATACGGTCAGCGTTAAACGCTCTCCGGCGCCGATCTCATCAAGCACGCGGTCGACAGCCTCCAGCTGCCGCTCATAATCCTCGTCAGACGCATCTACGACTTTGAGAATTAGATCGGCACCCAAAACCTCGGACAGCGTCGATTTAAAGGCATCGACCAGACCATGCGGCAGCTTTTGAATAAAGCCGACGGTATCGGTAATCGTCATGCCGCGACCGCCGGGCA
>WGSQ01000192.1 GCA_014871605.1 Collinsella sp.
GGTATCCAGGCTCTCGAGGCCCATTGGATCACCAACCGTCAGATCGAGGCCGCTCGTATTGCCATGACCCGCTACATGAAGCGTGGTGGTCGTGTCTACATCACGATCTTCCCTGATAAGCCCATCACCAAGAAGCCTGCTGAGACTCGCATGGGTTCTGGTAAGGGTAACCCCGAGGAGTGGGTGGCCGTCGTCAAGCCCGGCCGCATCATGTTCGAGGTCAAGGGCGTGCCCGAGGAGGTCGCTCGCGAGGCTCTGCGTCTTGCACAGCACAAGCTTCCCATCAAGACCAAGATTGTTGCTGCTAAGAACGCTGAGCAGCGCATCGAGAAGGAGATGGCTGAGGAGGCCGCTCTCGAGGCCAAGTGGGCTGCTGAGGACGCCGCCGCCGCCAAGGAGGAGAACTAATGAAGCCCGCAGAGATTCGTGAGCTCTCGGACGCTCAGCTCGTTGAGAAGCTGAAGGAAATGCGCGCCGAGCTCTTTAACCTTCGTTTCCAGATGGCCACCAGCCAGCTGGACAACACCGCTCGCGTCAACACCGTGAAGAAGGACATCGCTCGCGTCCTCACGGAGCAGCGCGCCCGCGAGATCGCAGCGGAGAAGTCCGCTGTCGCCGAGTAGGACCTAAGGAGAGAACATGACTGATTCGCGTAACTCGCGTAAGGTCCGTACGGGTGTCGTTACCTCCGTCTCCGGTGCCAAGACCATCGTTGTCACCATCACCGAGCGCAAGCGTCACCCCAAGTACGGCAAGATGATGACCAGCTCCAAGAAGCTGCACGCTCACGACGAGGAGTGCACGGCTGGCGTGGGCGACACCGTCCGCGTTATGGAGACCCGTCCTATGTCCAAGATGAAGCGTTGGCGCCTCATCGAGGTCGTCGAGCGCGCTAAATAAGCAGTCGCTCTTACGACTTGTACGTTTCCGAAGATGTGCGTATGCCTGGCTTGCATACCACGGGCCGTATAAAGGCTGCGCACCTCTCTTCGGTTCTTAGTTCGGAGGAACATCTACCATGATTCAGATGCAAACCATGCTGAACGTCGCCGACAACTCCGGCGCTCGCAAGATTCGCTGCATCAAGGTGCTTGGCGGTTCCAAGCGTCGTTATGCAGGCATCGGCGATGTGTTCATCGGTGCTGTCCAGGAGGCTACCCCTGGCGCCAACGTCAAGAAGAAGGACGTTGTCCGTTGCGTCGTCGTTCGCACCGTTAAGGAGATCCGCCGCAAGGATGGCTCCTACATTCGCTTTGATGAGAACGCCTGCGTTGTCATCAACAACGATGGTTCGCCCGTCGGCACCCGTATCTTCGGGCCCGTCGCTCGCGAGCTTCGTGACAAGAAGTACATGAAGATCGTCTCGCTCGCTCCCGAGACCCTGTAGTTAGGGGAGATATATGTATATCAAGAAGGGCGATAAGGTCCAGGTTCTCTCTGGTAAGGATCGCGGCAAGCAGGGCGTTGTCCTGCGTGCTCTCCCCGCCGAGAACAAGGTCGTTGTCGAGGGCGTTTCGGTCGTCAAGAAGGCCGTCAAGCCCAACGCTGCTAACCAGCAGGGCGGCATCGTTTCGCAGGAGGCTCCTATCGACGCCTCCAACGTCAATCTCGTTTGCCCCGAGTGCGGTAAGGTTACCCGCGTCGGTCACGAGAAGGACGGCAAGAACAAGCTGCGCGTCTGCAAGAAGTGCGGCCACAAGTTCTAAGCTGCCCGCAACATCAAGTTGCTAGCAAAGGCCCGGATGCCCCACGGCACCCGGGCCTTTTTCTATCCCTACTCATTGGGGACATACTCATTGGGGACAGACTTAAATGAGTGGCCGTTGAAATGCCGGCACCTGGGGGCGTTCATTTTCTGTCGGCAGCTGGGGACGACCATTCATTGGGGACAGACTTAAATGACCAGTCGTTGGGGGGGGTGTTCCTATAGTTTTGTCAACTGGGAAATGCTCTCCGTGCGACCGAATCGCGGCATGCTGACGCCAAGCCATTAGGCCGGTGGGCTTCAGTCTGCTCGGTGCGTTTCGGCTAGGCTGCGTAAGGCACCCTGTCCCGCATGACCGCGTAGATGACCTTCAGTCTCTTTCGCGCCAGCGCCTTGAGCGCCTTGCCGTGCGACATGCCCCGCTCCCGGCACCTGGTGTAGTAGTCGCCCCATCTCCCCTCTGTCCGGGTAAGGCAGTTACATGAGAATATGAGCAGGTTCTTCAGCCTCTTGTTGCCTTGGCGCGATGCCGTCACCGAGGAGATCGAGGTTCCCGACTGGCGGTTGCGCGGCGCCAGGCCGCAGTACGACGCGAGCCTGTCGTGACTGGGGAAGTCTTCGATGTCGATGGAGATCGCAAGCTCGGAAGCGGTTTTGGGCCCGATGCCCGGCACCGTCAGGAGGCATCGGTAGGTATCGTCGCCCTCGAGCAGGGCGGAGATCTCCGCCGTGATCGCCTCGATCTCCGCCGAGTTCTCGGATATCCTGCGCGCGAGCAGTTTCACCGCCCGGTCCTCGGCGGCGACGACCGACGCATCCGGCCTTGTCGAGGAGGTTGTCGAGCGGACGAGGGCCTCGATCTTACCGCGCGCCGCCCCACGCGTGAGCGCCGCCGCCCTGCGGGGCCCGGCGTCGGCTACCGACCAGGCCCCGCCGAGGGATGCCATGAGCCTCAGCTGGGGCCCGTCGGACAGGTCGACCAGCGCCTCGAAGGCGGGGCACGATTCCAGCAGGATACTGCGCAGCCGGTTCTTATTCCTAGTGTTCTCGCAGGTCAGGAAGTTCCTCTGGGCGGCCAGCGCCCTCGCCGCCGCAATCGTCGGGCCTGGGTCTCCGACCGGCAGGAGCGCGTCGGGGATGCCAAGCGCCGTCTTCGCGATGACCATCGCGTCTCGCTCGTCGGTCTTGGCGTCGCCGGCGAAGAGCCTGGCGGCCCCGTGCGCCGCGAGTCCCGGCAGGTACGCCGCCGACATCCCGGCCGCCCTGGCGCGGGCGAGCGCGAGGGCGCCTATGTTGCGCGACTGGTCGACGACCACGAGCGCGTCGGGGAAGCGGCCGAACAGCGAGTCCAGGTCTCCCTCCCTGTTCGCGACGGGGGCGCTCAGCAGCACCTCGCCGTCTCGGGTCGCGACGCATGCCCAGTGGGACGATTTCCCGACATCGAGCCCGATGACGGCTTCCGGCATTCTAGTTGGTGCCACGGTGGTATCCTCCAATCGGTAGGCCGATCGGAACCCCTCCCCGCGACACCCACATTACCTGGCCGTGGCGCTTGCGCCCGGCAGTTTCCTATCAGTCGTCCGGAGCGGCGAGCGCCCCCGGTGGCAACACCCCCCGGGCCCTCTACGGGGCAGGGGCAGACGGCCATCCGGAGGCGCCCGATCGGCGGCCCCTCGGGGCTTGCCCGTATCGTAGGCAATGCGCCGAATGCTCGCCATCGAAATTTATCGATGGCCTATTTCAGACTGTAATGGG
>WGSQ01000193.1 GCA_014871605.1 Collinsella sp.
GGCACGCACCCACGCATTTGCCGCAACGAATGCACTCGGCATGGTCGGGCGTACGCGTAACGTCCACGTCCATCAGACACACCTTGGCGCACTTGCCGCACGAAACGCATTTGCACTGGTCAACCTGAATCCCCAACAACGACACCTTGTTCATGAGCGCATAAAACGCGCCGAGGGGGCAGATCCATTTGCAGAAGGGGCGGTAGAACAAAACGCTCAGCACTACCACGGCAATGAGAACGGCAAGTTTCCAAGTAAAGAGATGTCCCAACGCAGATCGAATGCCGGCATTGGCAATGGCCAGCGGAATGGCGCCCTCGAGCACACCCTGCGGACAGATGTACTTACAAAAGAACGGGTCGCCCATGCCCACGTCGTTAACCACCAAGACGGGCAGCAGCACCACGGCAAACAGCAGCACGACGTACTTGATATACGTAAGCGCCTTGAGCCTTTTCGTGGAGAACTTTTTGCCGGGGATCTTGTGAAGCAGTTCCTGCAGCCAGCCAAACGGGCACAAAAACCCGCATACAAATCGTCCCAGCAGCACGCCGAGCAAAATGAGCGTACCGGTAACGTAGTAGGAGAAGTTGAACTTGGATGAACCTACCACCGACTGGAACGACCCGATGGGGCACGCACCCGATGCCGCGGGACACGAATAGCAATTAAGTCCAGGTACGCAGACTGTTTTTCCCGCGCCCTGATAGATGCCGCCTTTGGCAAAGTTTGGCAGGTGAATGTTGGTGATGAGCGTCGCCGCCGCCTGAATGAATCCGCGAAATCGGGCCAAAACATGCGACGCAGTGTTTTCTCTTTTATCCAATTCCGATACACTCCAAGCACAGCCTAATCGCTTTGGCCAGCACGGCATCCGCCTCGCCACGCATAACGCCAAAGCACACCATGGCAATTCCGACGATCAACAAAGCGACCTGTACCACGGGTTTTACCGCTTTGAACAATCCGACCACTCCTTTCGTTACGCGACCATTGGACCATATCGACTATAAAATCCGTGTTAAGCGCGATTTGGAATGTGCAAGGAGACTGTTATGCGTATTTTGATCGTCGAAGACGAGCGAGCACTGTGCGATGCAATCGCGCGCAGTTTGCGAAACTTGGCGTACAGCATCGACTGCTGTCACGACGGACAGGAGGCGCTCGACCTACTGAACGTTGAGACCTTCGACCTTGTGGTACTCGACCTCAACCTTCCCCGTATCGACGGCATGACCGTACTCAAGGAACTTAGGAAAACTGACCGCGAGACCAAGGTACTGATTCTGTCCGCGCGTGGCGAAGTATCCGATAAAGTCGCCGGACTCGATGCCGGCGCCAACGATTACCTTACCAAGCCGTTTCATCTGGACGAACTTGCGGCAAGGATCCGCAGCCTTACCCTCAGGCGCTACGCACAAAGCGACATAGTATTAACCTGCGGAAAGCTCAGCTTTGACACCAAGGCGCGCATCGCTTCCGTGAACAGCGAGGCTCTATCTCTTACGCGCAAGGAAACGGGAATCTTGGAATACCTGATGCTTAATCAGGGGCGTCCGGTAAGTCAAGAGGAGCTTATCGAGCACGTTTGGGATAGCAGCGTGAACAGCTTTAGCAACGCAACCCGCGTTCACATCTCGTCACTCCGCAAAAAGCTACGCAGCGCTTTGGGATACGACCCGATTCGCAATCGGATTGGAGAGGGCTACGTTATGGAGGATGGCGAATGAAAGGGCTTTCGCTGCAATGGCGCATAACGATCATGACGGCACTGCTGACGTGTGCGGCGTGCGTGCTGACGAACTGCCTGGTCGGCTATACGGGCATGCGCTACATGGATGCCATCGGCAGTAACATCTCGGCCTTTAACGCAACCGGCGAAGATTCGCCCCAGGCGTTCGACCCAACGAAAGCGACCCCCGATGACAAGATCACGATCGTCGTAAACGACGCACAGGAGTCTTTTGGCACGACAACCTGGTGCATCACGGCTGGAGTCACACTCCTTGGCGGCGTGCTGGCATACTTTGTGAGCGGCCGTGCACTTAAACCGCTACGGGCTTTTGCAGCCCAGGTTGAGCGCGTGCAGCCTGACAACCTAAGCGAAATTAAGCTCAGCAAAGATGTACCCACCGAGCTACAGCGATGCAGCGCCTCATTCAACGACATGATCGCCCGTCTTGGCGAAGGGTTCTCTGCACAGCGTCAGTTTACCGGCAACGCCGCACACGAGCTGCGCACCCCGCTCGCCCTTATGCAGGCACAGATTGAACTATTCATCTCCGAGCACTCCGGTTTGCAACCCGAAACAGCCGAGCTGCTCGGCCTGCTACAAGAACAAACTGAGCGAATGTCGCGGATGACCAAGGTATTGCTCGAGATGAGTGAGCTCCGCAGCGTTCCCTGCGAGGACGATGTTGAACTTGGTCCCTTGTCCGAAGAGGTCCTCACCGACCTTGCGCCACTTGCCGAAAATAAGGGCATAGCCCTCAATTGTGCTGGAGACGCTTTAGTAATCGGGAGCGACACGCTCCTCTATCGGCTGGTGTTTAACCTGGTCGAAAACGCTATCCGCTATAGCCGCACCGACTCGAGCGTTACCGTCTCCATCTGCGACAACGACAGCCACGTGTTCCTGCGAGTCGAGGACCAGGGCCCGGGAATACCCAAGCAGTACCGTGAGAGCATCTTCCAACCGTTCTTTCGTCTAGACAAATCCCGCAGCAGGGCATACGGCGGCGCAGGACTCGGACTAGCGCTCGTTTGGGAGATTGCAGCTCTTCACGGTGGCACAGTAGAGGTCGAAACAAGTTCCGAGAACGGGACCACCATGCTCGTAAGCCTTCCAAAACGATCCGCAGCGTCAACCGAGCAGTAAAACGAAAGGGGTCCCGAGCAACAGGAGTACAATTGCTGCTATTGTTGCCAGCTGTTGGGAGATGGAAGATGGACTGCGATGGCTACCCATGCGTTCCCATGCCGTTGATGTGCACTGCCTTTGTGCCGGGGCAGATTGACGCTGCGGTTGCAGGCATTTCCGACCCCGATTCACGCACCATCGCCACGGCAGAAGCGCTGTACTTTCGCGGACAGGCCGCCCTCGCTGCCAAGACGGCGCGCCCCTATCTTGACGCCACCGATTCCGCACTGCGCTATTCCGCATGCTTTATCTGCGGATACGCCAGCCTGTCGCTCAACCGTATCGCCGACGCCCGCCGTTGTCTTGCGGGCATCCTCGATACGCCAACTGACGAGGAATCACCCGCCGTCCACGCCACGCATATCCTGTTCGCCTCGGCCGCAAGCGTCCTGCTGCACTTGCCTTCCCCGTATTCCGCCGAAGAGTTTTATCCGCTTGCGGCGCATCTGCCCGAAGGTCTGCGCCTGTTCGCCAGCTACGTGATGGCGCATGCCCTGTACCTGCGCGGCGAATATGGCCGCAG
>WGSQ01000194.1 GCA_014871605.1 Collinsella sp.
TATGATAGACGGGTTCTTTTGTCTATCTAGGAGGCTTTGCCTGATGGAGATCACCAAGGATATCCGCTACATTGGCGTCGACGATCACGACATTGACCTGTTCGAGGGCCAGTACGACGTGTCCGAGAACGGTATGGCATACAACAGCTACGTTATCTTGGGCGAAAAAATCGCTGTCGCCGATTCGGTCGATGGCGGATTTGTCGACGAGTGGCTCGGTAACCTCGAGGCTGTACTCGACGGCCGCACGCCCGACTACCTGGTCATCCATCACATGGAGCCCGATCACTCCGCCGGCATCGCCGCCTTTATGGAGCGCTATCCCCAGGCACAGATCGTGGCAAGCATGGGCGCCTTCCGCATGATGGTCAACTACTTTGGCACCGACTACCCCGAGCGCAAGATGGTCGTCAAAGAGGGCGACGTGCTCGACCTGGGCGGCCACAGCCTGACCTTTATCGGCGCCCCCAACGTGCACTGGCCCGAGGTGCTCTTCTCCTACGAGGCCACCGACAAGGTGCTCTTTAGTGCCGACGGTTTTGGCAAGTTCGGCGCCAACGACATCGAGGACCCGGAAGGGTGGGCCTGCGAGGCGCGCCGCTACTACTTTGGCATCGTGGGAAAGTTCGGTAAGTTTGTGCAGGCCGTGCTCAAGAAGGCCGCCGATCTGGACATTCAGATCATCTGCCCGCTCCACGGTCCTGTTCTCACCGAGAATCTGGGCTATTACCTCGACACCTACAACACCTGGTCGAGCTATCAGCCCGAGGACGAGGGCATCACGATTGCCTATGCGAGCGTGTACGGCCATCTGAAGGCTGCCGTCGAGGAGCTCGCATCGGCGCTCGAGGCTCGCGGCCAGAAGGTTTCCGTCTTTGACCTGGCTCGCGACGACATGGCCGAGGCCGTTGAGGATGCATTCCGCTACGATCGCCTGGTGCTCGCCTCCATCACCTATCAGGGCGAGATTTTCCCGTTTATGAGCACCTTTATCCACACGCTTGCCGAGCACGCCTATCAGAACCGTACGGTGGCGCTCGTCGAGGCCGGCTCCTGGGCGCCCGCCGCTGCCAAGGTTATGGCCAAGGAGCTCGAGGGCATGAAGGACATCACCCTGGCGCAGAACAAGGTAACGGTCCTGGGCTCGCTCAACGAAGTCTCGCGCGCTCAGATCGAGGCGCTCGCCGACGAGCTTTCCAAGTAGCGACACCTCTGCTTTAACGCGCAAACCACCACAAAGGGGACAGGCACCTTTGTGGTGGTTTTTGTTTACGCGCCGGCGATGATGAGGTTCGGGCGGGCGTCGTCGACAATCTCGGCGATTGAGGCGGCGACGGCGTGGTCGGGATCGCGGTCCATCACGATGCTGTCGACATCGACAAGCTCGGCAAAACGGTACATGCCACGCCCGTTCACCTTGCTGGCGTCCATGAGGGCCACGCTTTGATGGGCGGCGGCGATCATGGCCGTTTTGGTCTCGGCCATCTGGGGAAATTCGGTGGTAAAGCCGCAGCCAGGGACAAAGGCCCCGGGGCACATGACGGCAAGCTCGGCGTGGATCATCTGCAGCGCCTGCATGGTAAGCGGGCCATAGAGATAGCGATGGCCTTTGCGCAGCGCCCCGCCCAGCATGACGACATCGACCGAGGGCATACTCTCGTCAATATAATCGGCGATGGTGATATCGGCCGTGATGACCGTGATGCCGTTGCGCTGATCGAGCAGGCGGACGAACTCGAGCGCCGTGGTTCCGGAGTCGACGAGCACCGTGTCGCCGTCGCCGATGAGCTCGATGGCGCTTTGGGCAATGGCCTGCTTGGCGGCAACGTTGACGTTAATACGCCGGTCCTGCGTGGAGACGGTCAGGCGCTTCTGGAGTGATACGGCGCCGCCGTGCGTGCGGCGGAGCTTGCCGGACTCGGCGAGGGCGTCCAGGTCGGCACGGGCGGTGACAGAGGACACGCCAAAGGTCTGGGCGATGTCTGCCACCTGAACGGAGGCGTTGTGCTCGAGCATTTCCATAATGGCGGCGCGCCGTTCGTCGGCAAATGCCCGGGTTGTTGCGTGGGCCATAGCTGCTCCATTCACGTCTGAAATTTGCAGGAATTGTGTTGAGTCTATTTTCGTTCATTTTCTTTTAGAGTAAGAAAACGCCTTTCGATTACTTATCTTTTCTATAAAAGAAAGGCGATTCGCGTGAAAACTTGGATGTCGGAGAGAGGGATAGGCCCCGAATCTCTTCCGTTTGCTTTTCAAAAACGAGGGTCTCGACCCATGTGCCGGTGACATCTCATACGTGTAGCGCCGTTGATTTTCATACAATGGGCACAGCAAAACGCAAGGTAAAACGCCTTGTGAACAACTACGCCCGATGTCCAGATGCGGGCGAGGGAGAGGAGCAAACGCTCATGGCACTTGTTACCACCGATAAGATGCTCAAGGACGCTCAGGCCGGCCACTACGCCGTCGGCGCGTTCAACGTCGAGAACCTCGAGTTTGTTATGGCCGTTCTGGCCGCTGCCGAGGAGACCAAGTCCCCCGTCATCATGCAGACCACCCCGGGCACCATTAAGACCGCTGGCCTGGATTACTTCTACGGCATGGTCAAGGCTGCCGCCGAGCGCGCTTCCGTGCCCGTCGCCCTGCACCTCGATCACGGCGATGGCTATGACCGCTGCATGCAGGCTTTCCGCACTGGCTACACCTCTGTCATGATCGACGGCTCGCACGAGTCCTTCGAGGACAACATCGCTCTGACCAAGTCCGTCGCCGATGCTGGCCGCGCCATGGGCGTGCCCGTCGAGGCCGAGCTCGGCAAGGTTGGCGGCAAGGAGGACGACGGTCCCGCGGTTGAGGGCGAGAGCCCCTACACCGATCCTGCTGAGGCCAAGGAGTTCGTCGAGCGCACTGGCTGCACCTCCCTCGCAATTGGCGTTGGCACCAGCCACGGCGTGTACACGAGCGATCCGCACATCGAGCAGTCCGTGGTCAAGGCCATCCGCGACGCCGTCGACGTGCCGCTGGTTCTGCACGGCACCTCCGGTGTGCCCGATGAGCAGGTCGCCGAGGCTGTGAAGAACGGCATCTGCAAGGTTAACTACGCCACCGAGCTGCGTCAGGCCTACACCAAGGGCTTCATGGCTTACATGGCCGAGAACCCCGCCTGCTTCGATCCCAAGAAGCCGGCCAAGGAGGGCATGCGTGAGATCACCGAGCTGGTTAAGATCCGCATGACCAACCTTAACTCCGTGGGCAAGGCAGAGTAACAGCAAGGGTACTCTGATCCCACCGGGCCGTCCGGAAACGGAAAAGGGCCTATCTCTCAGAACGTCCTCGGACATGTCGAAAGCCCCGCTGCGCGCTACGCGCTGCGGGGCTTCCTCCGTCCTGACGCTCCTATTTGGCAAGGTGTTTTTTAGAATCCATTTTGCGCTCGGCCTCG
>WGSQ01000195.1 GCA_014871605.1 Collinsella sp.
GCGGTAAAATACGGACTGATGCCTTTAAAGGCCACAACAGTCCGTATTTCACCGCAACTTATTGAAGGTGGACCGCGAACGATTTCGCCATCGGGAGTCGGCGTAGGGTTTTATTGTCGGAATGCCGTAACCGCGCATCATGGCACCGAACGATTCTACGTCGTAGGTGTCCGAGAGTTTGAAATGAATGATGTTGTGGCCCATGGCGCGAAGGTTCGCGTCACGCATGAGGGCCGCTCGATACGTTTTTGCCGCCGCCTGCTCGGGATCATTTTGAGCCTCGTCTTCAAACTTGCCTAGCCCATGCAGCTCTGCCAGCGTCCATGAGCCGTCTGACATCTGCCAGCCATAATCTGCTAGATAATAGCCAGCGTTTCCCGGTCGCGTTATCTCAACTTGAAGCTCGGGCGCGACAACCCCAGCGAGAATCATCGCTGCTCTCGCCTCAGACTCGCCGCCATTGTCTGACCTGCCGTCCATATACTCAAAAACGTCAAAAGCACGCGCGATGCCATGCAACCCTCGGCAATTTGCCTGCGCATATGCTCGCAGCTCTTCGCGTTCGACATCGTACTCACGGGCCAAGCCATCGACATAGCCCAGCGCATAGCGAAAGGCGCTCGTTCGGGCGATATCAACAACCGTTCGACATGGATCCGTCAGTGTAAACAGACCTAGCCGCCACACTTCGCCCGCCCGCCAGCGCTTGTATTCAACGAACTCATACGTATCACGCCTTGTAGACCGTGGCAGCAGCACTTGCACTTTATCCAGAAGCGTATACGCCGAGCCGATGCCGTAGAGCAACGCTGCTGTCGCTCCGCAAAACACAGCATCCGGTTCAACGACCGCAATAGCGGATGCCAGCTGAAAGATACGATCTTCAACCCCAAGATTATTCCAATAGACCGGATCCGCATACACATGGTTGTAAAGACGAAGCATGAGCTCTTCCTGCATAAGCTCGCGCGCACGGCGTTCATCCCAAGGACCAATTGTTATAAGCAGCTGTCCATCTTGATGAATTCCAACGGCCGAGAATAGCATCCTTGCATATGACTGCGGAAAATGTTTTCCTTTATCGAGCATGGCCAACCCCATAACCATCACGGCGGAGAGAATACCATTACGCTATCGCATGCTTCCGTCCGCAGGCCTTGCCAAAAGCTGTCCAAAAGCTTGACGCCGCAGGTCAGAGCTTCAAAAAATATTTCCACTCTCGGTAGACGGTCGCTACGATCCTCCCAACGGCATCAAAATCCAACCTTACAAATAGTTGCGGTGAAATATGGACTACATGGGCCATAAAAGCCGAAAAACAGTCCGTATTTCACCGCAACTTAAGAGGGGATGTGGGGTCCCCGGCATGTATATGAAAACAGCTCTGGTCCCAACAGGAGCCAGAGCCGTTCGTCTATCTAATGGAGCGGGCGACGGGAATCGAACCCGCGTCATCAGCTTGGAAGGCTGGGGTTCTACCATTGAACTACGCCCGCAAGATATGGTCGGGACGACAGGATTTGAACCTGCGACATCCTGCTCCCAAAGCAGGCGCGCTACCAAACTGCGCCACGTCCCGAAGGTGTTGAGCAGCTAAGGTCTAAACCTTGCGTGTCCCAAAGCGAAGGAAATTATAGGGGAGACTCCCCGCCTGTGCAAGCGTAGAAACCCTAGCTCCTCGAATGTGCGACAAACTTGCTGTGGAGCAAACCGATCGCAAACGACGCCACGGCAACCGGCGCCCACGCGGCACCGATATCCGCCAGCGGAAGAACATCAAACGGTAGCCACGCGCCCGCAAAGAACGCATCGCGGACCGAGGTGATCACGCTCTGCACGGCAACCACACCGCCGACCCAGACCCACACCTGCGGATGAGCGTCGCAAAAGCCGTGTACCAAACCCATGAGAACCAGCACGATGGCGACGGGATACAAGGCGTTAAGCATGGGCACCGAGAACATAAGGATCACGTCGAGGCCCACGTTGGAGAGCACGCACGAGAACGCCGCGAACACAAAAGCGAGGATCGCGAAGGGACGGCGCATGGCCTCCTCGGACGCCTCCGCTCCCCCTTCGACCACATACGTCTCGCAGAAGTAACGCGAGCAGCAGCTGATGAGGCCGATGCACACGTTCATGCAGGCGAGGAAAAAGATCGCAAAGACCACAACCGTGCCGGCAAGGCCAAAGTGCATGGAGGCCGAGCGAGCAAGGATGGCAGCGCCGTTGGTGGCGTCGGGCATCACAGTGCCGAGTTGCATACCGGCAAGGGCCAGACCGCAGTAGATGATGGCCATGAGCACGCCGGCGATCACGCCGGAGCGCGAGATCTCGAAGGCCACGCGCTTGTCATCGGTAACGCCCAGCTCGCGGATGGTCTCGGCGATGATAATTCCAAAGGCGAGCGACGCGAGCAGGTCCATGGTCTGGTAGCCGGTCAGAAAGCCCTGCACAGCAGCACCGGCATCGTAGGGAGCCTGAGGCGCGGCAGCCGGTCCCAGCGGCGAGATCACGGCGGCACCCACGACCAGCACGATGAGCGCAATGAGCGCGGGGCCCGTAATGCGACCGAGCACGCGCGTGATGACGCCCGGACGCAGCGTGAGCGCAAACGCGACGACAAAGAAGCCAACGGCAAACACCAGGCGCGCCGTGCCGAGTGAAACACCCTCGGGCAGCAGCGGCACCAGCATCTCGAAGGCCGTGGAGCTCGTGCGCGGAATGGCCAGGCACGGGCCGATGGCCAGATACACCGCCGCGACAAAGAACTCACCAAACTTGGGGTGCACGCGGCCGGCAAGCTCGCGCGCCGTTCCGGCAAGTGCCACGGCGATAAAACCCATGACGGGCAGGCCGATGGCGGCAATCAGAAAGCCGAGCATGGCGACCGGCGTGGCAGAACCTGCCTGCAGTGCCAGCAGCGGCGGAATAATGAGGTTGCCGGCGCCAAAGAGCATCGAGAACAGCGCAATGCCGACGGTAACGACATGGTCGGAGCGCAAACCGCGCGGAGCGGATGAGGCCATATGCACACCTTTCGGGTCGAAACAAAAACGGGACGGGCAAAAACACCCGTCCCGCAAGTATATACGCTCTAGCAGGCTAAATCGCGCAAAGCGTCAATCGCGGTATCGACTTCCTCGTCCGTGTTGAAATACCCAAACGAGAAGCGAACGATACCCTGGCGCTCGGTCCCCAGCGCACGGTGCATGAGCGGGGCGCAATGGGCGCCGGGGCGCGTCGCAATCCCCCACCCTTGCATGAGTGCATCCGAGATCTCGGCAGAGTCGATATCGCCCACGTTGAGCGACACAATCGCAGAGCGCGTCGGCTGGTCAAAGGCACCGTAGAGCTTAATCCCCGAAATCTCGCGCACACCGGAAAGGAAGCGATCAGCGAGTGCACGCTCGTGGGCAGCAATCGCCTCGACCCCACCC
>WGSQ01000196.1 GCA_014871605.1 Collinsella sp.
CCGCTACCTGGTCGAGGACTATGAGCCCGATATCCTGGTAAGTGGACGCCCCCTAACCATGGCCGGTGAGCCCGGCCCTCAGGCCGAGCGCGTTGCCGCTGTGGCGCAAAAGATTGCCGACGAGCTCGATCTTCCGCTGGAGTTTGAGGACGAGCGTCTGTCCTCGCAAGAGGCCAAGCGTATCCTGCGCGACCAGGGACTCAACGAAAAGCAGATGAGGGGCAAGATCGACATGATTGCCGCCAGCCTGTTTTTGCAGACGTGGCTCGATCGTAAAAACGAGGAGGTTTCGCATGCCTAGTGCTTCCGATCCGCGCCAGCAGAATCGTACACGGCAGCCGGCGTCGCGCCCTGCCCAGCCTGGCCAGCGTCCGGCACAGCCGACGCAGTGCGCAGCTCAGCCTTCCGCGCGCCCGGCGCAGTCCTTCTCTCGTTCGGCCCAACCTGTTCAACGGACGGGTCAGCAGCCTTCTGCTCGTTCGGTTCAGCATCCGGCTTCTCACGCGGCTCAGCAGCCTACTGCTCGTACGGCCCAGCCTGCAGGCGGCACCCGCTTTAAGCAGCAGGCACCTACCCAGCGAACGCAGGCCCCCCAATCGCATTCGCATCACGCTCGCGGTTCGCATGGCGTTGCTCCGGCGACCCGCTCGAGCTACAACACGCATGCTCGTCGCGGTGCTCAAAAGAAGAGTTCTCCGGTGCCTATGATTATCGGTGGCGTTGTTGCCGTGCTTGCGCTTGTCGCGATCGTTTTCTTTGTCGTGCCGGCCGTCAAGGGCTTCTTCGCCGGTGGGGATACGAAGGTCACGGCTGGTCAGCAGGTTACGGTTACCATTCCCGACGGTGCTTCGGGCGATACTATCGCCTCGATTCTCTCCGAGAACCATATTGTCGAAAATCCCAAGGATTACTATGCGGCGGTTAAAAAGCTCAACGCCGATATGTCGCTCAAGCCTGGTACTTATTCGTTCACCACACTCATGGATGCGACCAAGGTTGTTCAGCAGCTCATGGAAGGCCCCAACGCGGGCTCCAATGCGCTTACTATTCCCGAGGGCCTGACGGTCGATCAGGTCGCCGACCGTGTGGCCCAGGCCTACGACAGTATCTCTAAGGAAGACTTCCTCAACCAGGCCAAGGCCTCCAACTACATGGACGACTATAGCTTCCTTAAGGGCGACGCCAACGACTCGCTCGAGGGTTTCTTGTTCCCCAAGACCTATTCGTTGGGTGATTCGCCGACGGCCGATGACGTGATTCGCGCTATGCTCGATCAGTTTAAGACCGAGTACAAGTCGCTTGACTTTGCGAGCTGCGAAGCCAAGATCAAGGAGCGCTATGGTGTGGAGATGTCCGACTACGACATCGTCAACTTGGCCTCTATCGTTGAGCGCGAGGGCCTCAACGCCGATCAACGTGCGCACGTGGCCTCGGTCTTCTACAACCGCCTTGCCGGCAAGCTCGACGGTCTGCGCTATCTCAACAGCGATGCGACCATGATGTATGTCACCGGTGGCGAGGTTACCGCCGACGACCTGCAGAGCGATAGCCCGTATAACACCTATAAGCATGAGGGCCTGCCGCCCACGCCCATCTGCTCTCCGTCGCTCGAGGCACTCAAGGCCACGCTTGAGCCGACCGACTCCGATGACCTGTATTTCTACATTACGCAGGACGAGGAGTACTTCTCGCAAACCTACGAAGAGCATCAACAGTCTTGGAATTAGCATGAGGATTTTTAGCCCCAAACGATACGTTGCCTCGGTCGATCGCATCGACCTTGATACCCTGTGGGCCGACGGCAAACGCGCCATTCTGCTCGATCGCGATAACACCCTGGTGCCGCGCGACACCGAGCAGGTTCCCGCCGCGGTTTCCGCTTGGCTCGATGCCGCCCGCGCCAAAGGCTTTAAGCTGTGCATGGTGTCCAACAACTGGCATCGCGACCAGGTCATGAGCTCTGCACGCGAGCTGGGACTCGAGGCCATCAGCCACGCCATGAAGCCGGCGCCGTTTGCCCTCAAGGCGGGTCTTAAGCGCCTCGGCGCCACGGCCGACGAGGCGGTGCTGATCGGTGATCAGCTCTACACGGACGTGTGGAGCGGCAATTTTGCCGGCGTCGATACTATCCTGGTTAAGCCGCAGGCAACCCAGGACCTGTGGTACACGCAGATCTTCCGTATCTTTGAGCGCCGGGCCCTGCGCGACCTTCCCTGCGAGGAATAGGTTTCGCCATGTCTCAGCACATCAAACACGGCTGCGACCATATCTTCTTTATCGGCTTTTTGGGCGCGGGCAAATCGACGCTTGCGCGCAACGTCGGCACTATGTTCAAGCGGCGTTTTATCGATACCGACCGCCTGGTCGTGCGCCGTTGCGGCAAGTCGGTAACCGAGATTTTTGAGACCGAGGGCGAGGATCGTTTTCGCGAGCTCGAGACCTCGGCGCTCCGTTCGCTCCAAAGCGAGCGCAGCCTGTTGGTTTCGTGCGGGGGCGGTATCGTCGAGACGCCGGTGAATATTGAGCTGATGCACGAAATGGGTACGTGCGTGTACCTCGAGGGCGACTTCGAGGATTCGATTCGCCAGATTCGTCGGTCCGACACGCGCCCCGATTTCCGTTCGCCCGAGCATGCCGCGCGCCTGTTTGAGCATCGTCGTCCGCTGTATCGCCAGGCCGCCGATATTACCCTTGATATTCGCAACAAGTCCTTCGAGGACGTTTCCTACCTTTGTGCCGAGATGCTTTTGGAGCGTGGACTGCTATGATTCGCCGTCAACTGATCAATTTCCAAAACCGCAGTGTCGATGTTCGCGTCGGATTGGGCGCGTTCGATGAGCTGCCGCGCATGTTTGCCTCGGCCGTGGGCAAGCCTAAGCGCGCGATGGTGGTTTGGAACGACGCCACATCCGAGCGTTTTGGTGAGGTCGTCGAGCATGCGCTGGTCGACGCCGGTTTTGCCGTGTCGCTGCTCGTCCTCGAGGTTTCGCCTGCTGGTGCCACGCTGGCCGACGCCGATGCTATCTTTGGCGCCCTGTCTGCCAACCGCATCACCTGCGACGATCTGGTTGTCGCTGTTGGCGATGCCGCAACCTGTTCGGTTGTTGGCTGGTGCGCCAACCAGTGGTGTGGCCGAACCGAGTGCGCGCTGCTGCCGACGACCTTCGACGCCATGCTCACGGTCGCGACGACCATGAAGCCGCTCGTCGCCTCGTTGGCCAATGCGCTTCCCGCTATCGCGTTCCGTCCCGAACCGGGCTTGGTTGTGTGTGATCTCGACCTTGTTCGCGAGGCGGCACCCGAGGACCTCAAGTTCGGCTATGCGGTACTTGTTGGCACCGTGCGTTCGGGCAGCAAGTCCCGCTGGGAGCAGGTTACTG
>WGSQ01000197.1 GCA_014871605.1 Collinsella sp.
CGACGGTTCGACCGATGATTCGTTGGACGTGTTGCGCCAGATCGCGCAGGCCGACGATCGCGTACTGGTGGTTGACCAGGAAAATGCGGGCGTCTCGTGTGCTCGAAATGCCGGTATCGATGCCGCCGAGGGCGAGACCGTCTTTTTTGTGGACGCCGACGATTACATCGATGCCCAGACGGTCGAGCGTGTGCTGCATGCCATTGAGTCTGCAGATGCCGAGGCCGCCGTTTTTGGCGGTGTCTGTGAGCCAGCCGATGCTGCCCCCAAACGCGTCCAGCAGCTCATGAGCCCCAAAGCCGGTACCTTCGGCGCCCGTGATCCCCAACTGCTGTTCCATTCGAATGCGCAGCCCTATGCCTGTCGTGCGGCTTTTTCGCGCGAGCTGCTCAATCGCGAAGGCATTCGCTTCGCCCCCGGTTTGGCTTTGGGCGAGGACGTCGTCTTCCAATTTGCGGCTTATGCGCTTGCCCGTAAGACCGTCGTCATGCCGGACAAGTTCTACCACTACGTGATGGAGAGCGAATCGGCGACGCACGAGTTCAACAGTGCCGAGGCTCGCGCCAAAAAGCTCGATGCCCATATGAGGATGCTCGAGGAGGTCTTGGAGGACTGGGCAGCCTACGGTCTTTTGGACCTGTGTCCCGGCGAGCTGATAACTTGGTTTTTGGACCTCATTGTGTTCGACCTGGCGCGCTTCGATGCCGATGACTTCCATCGCGTGGCGGCTCGCGTCAACATGGACCTCACCACGTTTTTGGGAACGGAGTGGGCGGATATGCCTGCTGAGGGCGCCGTTCGCCGTGTTGCCCACAAGCTCGTTGCGGCGACCTCGGGCGTTTCGATGGTAGACGCCACGCTGTTCTATCTTTCGACTCGCGGTCTCAAAGCCTGCCTGGAGCGCTTTCTCTAATTCCAAGCGCTGCCGCCCGCCGCAACTCGGCTGCTAAAATAACCCTGTTACACGCTATTCAACAGGAGGTTCTCTTGCAGAACTCTGATACCCCTAAAGTTTCGCTGCTTGTCCCCATCTGCAATGTCGAACGCTACCTGCGCGAGTGCCTCGATTCCGCCGTGGCTCAGACGCTCAAGGACATCGAGATCATCTGTATCAACGACGGCTCCACCGATAGCTCGCCGGATATCATCCGCGAGTACATGGAGCGCGACCCCCGTGTAAAGATGATCGACAAGGCCAACAGCGGCTATGGCGACTCGATGAACCGCGGCCTGGAGATGGCGCGCGGCGAGTACGTGGGCATCCTTGAGTCCGATGACTTTATGTTTGAGGATTCGCTCCAAAAGCTGGTCGCCAAGGCCGATGCTGAACATGCCGATGTGGTAAAGGGTGACTTTTACCTGTATTGGTCCACGCCCAGCGAGCGCCGTGAGCTGTTTGGGATTGTCGACGAGCATATGGCGGGCGCCGCGTATCGCCCCGCCGATCGTCCGGGTATCTTCTACCGCAAGCCTTCCATTTGGTCTGCCATCTATCGACGCACGTTCCTTAACGACAATCAGATTCGGTTCCTTCCCACGCCGGGTGCCTCGTATCAGGATGCGGGTTTTAACTTTAAGGTCTGGGCGTGCGCCGAGCGCGCTGCGTTTATTGCGGATCCCATTTTGTGCTACCGCCAGGATAACGAGAAGAGCTCTGTTAATTCGCCCAATAAGGTGTTTTGCGTGTGCGACGAATATGCCGAGATGCAACGCTTTTTGGATCAACGCCCCGAGCTCAAGGCTCAGCTTCAGGGTATTTTAATGCGCATGAAGGTCGATACGTACCGCTGGAATGACGAGCGTCTGGTCGATGAGTTGCGTGAGCGGTTTTGGGAGAAGGCATCGCCCGAGCTCAAGGCCGATTGGGATGCCGGTCGCTTTGACCTGTCGCTCTTCGACCCGCGCGGCGAGACCGACCTGCGTTTGATGGTCAAATCGCCCCGTGCCTATATCGATTCGCGCTTTGATTTTAAGAAGCCGGGCAAGCTCAATACGTTTAAACACTACTTTAAGATCGGCGGCCTGCCGCTGGTTTGGCGCGTGCTGACGTATCAGCGCGCCTACGGTGATAACCCGCATCCCGATGACGTGCCGGCGGCACAGTAGGAGCGCGTGACTATGGCTACCCCTAGGATTTCCGTCGTCGTTCCCATCTACAAGGTGGAGGAGTGCCTGGCATGGTGCCTGGACTCCCTACTTGAGCAGGATATGCTCGATTGGGAGGGCGTGCTGGTTAACGATGGCTCGCCGGATGGGTCGCGCGACATCGCCGCTGCCTATTGCAAAAAGGACGCGCGCTTTAAGCTTGTCGATAAACCCAACGGCGGTTTGTCGAGCGCCCGCAATGCGGGTATCGCTGCGTCCTCGGCTCCTATCGTCGCGTTCTTGGATTCCGACGACCGCTTTACGCCCGATGCGTGCCGTGTAATCGTCGATGCCTTTGAGCGTGAGGATTGCGACGTTTTGACCTTTGGCGCGAACCCGTATCCGTTGGAGGCGGGGTATCCGTGGCTTAACTATGTGCTGAGCCCGCGCGATGTGTCGTTTGAGGGCTATAGCTCCGACCTGCTGTTTAAGGAAGCGTCTCGCCCCTTTGCATGGCGCACCGCTTGTAAGCGCGCTTTTTTACTGGGCAACGGGATCGTGTTCGATGAAACCGTTAAGTATGGCGAGGACCAGGTCTTCGATTTTGCCGTGTACGGTCGCTCCCGCAAGACCGCGCTTATCTCGAACAAGCTGTACGACTACCGCGTGGCACGCAAAGGTTCGCTCATGGACACCATGCGCTATGACGACGAGACACGTTTGCTTGAGCACGTGAAGATTTACTCAGCGGTGCTGGCCGATTGGCGCCGTGATGGGCTCGATGCCCAGCATAGCGATGACCTGTCGTACTTCCTGTGTGATTTGGTACTGTACGATGCACTCAGGCTGCTGAGCTCGGGTTGCGGCAAGGTGTTTGCTGCCGTCGCCGCGGCGCTTGACGGTTCTGCCGTGGGCAGTGATGCTGCGCTCGCACAATGCGCTCCTTCTGTTGCCGCTCTGGTGCGTGCGGCACTTGTCGGTAAGGCGCCTGCTGCTCGTTCGTGCAAAAAACTCATGTTCGATTACGACGTCTTGAGGTTTGGGCGCTTGGGCGCGTGCAAGCGCATGGCTGCGAACGCTCTGGGAAAGCGAGAAGTGTAGATGAGTATCAAGCGTTTGGCGCTTTGCCGCAGTCAGGGTCGTCTGTTCGTCCTGCTTCGCTTTGTCGGCCAGGATATCGCGGGGCTTATTGAGCAGGAGGGTTCCCCGGCCATTTCTGATGCGCCGACCAAAGGCGGTTGCG
>WGSQ01000198.1 GCA_014871605.1 Collinsella sp.
GATAGCCCTCGTTTTCGATGCAGAGCTGGCAGGCGGGATACTTCTCGCCCGTGTTTTTGGCGGCGCCGGCCGCGGCAATATCGCGCGGGTCCTTTTCGGGCTTTGACAGGTTGATGGTAATCTCGAGGTCGCCCCAGTTGGTGGGGGTGCTCCATTTGATGTTGCGCGCGATGGCGGCACGGCGCACGTAGCCGGCGTCGCAGCACAGGCCGTAGAACCAGTCGGTCGCGGCGCGGGGCTCGTTGACGCCCATGCGTCCGTTGAACTCCTCGTTTACAACCGAAGGCCTTGGCATGAGCGCGCCCATGATGCGCATGGCGATGCGGTCGCGGCCCGATGCCGTGTCCTCGGCGGCGCCGTTGGCAACAGCCGCCTCGGCAAGCGCGGCAAGTGTGCCTTCAAGGTCAAAGTTGGGCAGGGTGTCGGGGTGCAAGAGCGAGAGTTTTTCGGCCTGGAGCGCCCAGGCCATGTCGAGCGCCGGGCCCGTAGCACCGATGCACTCGAGAATGGTGTTATACGCCCAGATGCGATCGTCCTGGCCGATCATCGATCGGTGGATAGCGTACTCGATCAGGTTCTGCGCGGCCTCGCGCACGTCAGTCATTACAGCCATGCCGCGTAAGCCCCCTTGTCAGAAATTGCGTAGTGGCGGGCAGAGCCCTCGCCCAGCCAGCCGTTCATCTTGGTGATAAAGGTGTCGACCAGATCGAGCGGCACGAAGGCCTGGATGGTGCCACCAAAGCCGCCACCGTGGATACGAACGGCGCCGCGGCCGTCGAGCACGTGCTCGGCCAGCGCCAGGGCATACATGGAAGGCTGCTCGGAGCCCAGCTTGGCAACGACATTCTGCAGGTACATGGCAGAGCTGGCGCCGGACTCGCGCGTCAGGACCAGGAACTGATCGATGTCGCCGGCGTTCAGGGCCGCCCAGCGCTTATCGACCAGGCCATTCTCGTACCAGTAGTGAACGGCGCGCAGGCAGGCGCGGTCGCCCAGCGTGGCACGCAGCTCGGGGAGCTTGGCGTCAAAGTCCGCCACGTTTACCTCGCACAGGCGTGCCTTGCCAAACTCGGCGGCGACGTCCTGCATCTCGCGCGGAACGGCGGCGTAGTCTTCGGTGGCGGCCACGTGGTCGGCACCAACCTTAACGAGCACGAGCGCATAGCCGTGATCCTCAAAGTTGAGTTCGAGCTTCTGGGTTTTAGGCTGAGCCTGGTCCTCAAAGTCCATGTAGGCAAGGCCGCCCAGGCACACAGCGGCCTGGTCCATCAGGCCGCAGGGCTTGCCGTAGTAGTTGTTCTCGGTGCGCTGGCTCATCTGGGCGAGCGCGACGGGCTCGATGGCGGGCGCGCCCCAGAGCGTCTCCATGGCACGGCCGTATGCGGCCTCGACGGCAGCGGAGCTCGAAAGGCCGCCGCCCGAGGGGACAGAGCAGGTAAAGGCAAAGTCGAAGCCCTGGGGCTCAACACCAAGCGCTGCGACCTCGTGGGCCATGCCGCGCACGAGGCTTGCGGACGTGCCCTTCTCAGACTCCTGAACATCCAGCGTGTCGAGCGCAATCTCAAACGAGGGGTAGCCCTCGTCGGCGATGCGGACCTTGTTGGAGTCGGTGGCCACGGCGATGCCGTCGACGGCGACATCGAGCGAGCCGGCGATAACGTGGCCGCCCTCGTGATCGGTGTGGTTGCCGCTGATCTCGGAACGGCCGGGCGCGTGCACGTAGAGCACCTGGCGATCTCCGATGGGGCCAAACTCCTCCTCAAACAGCTTGGTGAGCGTGGCGAGTGTCTTTTCGTCGGGGGCGGTCATGTGGACTTCCTTTCCTTGGCGCCGCATAAGACGGGTCCGTGTCGTTGTGAGTACGTTAACAGTTTTGAGCATCACAAACGAGGCGTTTACGGTGCTGCACGTCAAAGGCTATGTTAACGTACTCATAACACAACGAGAATCTATTTTTGAGAATCTGGTAATCGGTAGGTTTTCGGCCGCGAACGGTGTATCCCTGTGAACTTATGGAGCAAAAGATACGCTGATAGAAAAAGTAGAGTACGTTAACATGCGTCCGACGATAGCGGGCCTTTGCGCGGGGCGTGGCCCGCCCGGGCCGAGACATGCGCGCTATTCAGATCTCGTACGAGCGAAGGTGATTTTGTGGCAAGGCGCCCTTCCAACGTTACAGGTACGCGTCCGGTTTCGATGGCCGATGTCGCCCGCGTGGCGGGCGTTTCGCAGCAGACGGTTTCGCGCGTTGCCAACGGCCTTCCCAACGTCAACGAGCAGACGCGCCAGCGCGTGCAGGCCGCCATGCAGGAGCTCGGCTTCCGTCCGAGCTATGCCGGTCGCTCGCTGCGCGACGGCCGTTATCATTCGGTCGGCCTGTGCGTCAACGACGTCACCAAGTTTGGCAACCTGACGATGATCGACGGCATTGCCAGCGCGGCCCGCGAGCGCGGCTGCGCCATCACGCTGGTCGAGATGTCTAAGACCGAGGAGTTTTCGCTTGCCGAGGCAACGCGTCGTATGGCTGCGCTGCCTGTGGACGGCATCATTATCGGCATGAGCCGTATGGCGCCCGATTTTGAGACGTTCGACCCGTTGCCGGGCATTGGCACGGTTATCGTCACCATGTATGCGCATCCGCGGGTGACCACCGTCGACTCCGATCATTACGGCTGCTCGCTGCTGCTCATGGACCATCTGTTTGAGCTGGGACACGAGCAGATTCGTTATATTGGCGGCCCGTCCTTTTCGGTTGACGAACAGTTTCGTCGCGCCGGCTGGCAGGATGCGCTCGAGCGTAAGCACATTAAGCCGCAGGCGCCACTCGAGGGTGACTGGTCTGCCAACAGCGGCTACGAGGCCGCTCGGTACCTTGCTGAGCACGACCGCACCATGACGGCGATTTACGCGGCAAACGACCAAATGGCAAACGGTGTCATCGCGGCGCTGCGCGACAGCGGCCTGCGCGTGCCCGAGGACGTGAGCGTGGTGGGTGTCGATGACTCGCTCGACGATTTTGTCGCGCATAACGAGCTCACGACCGTTCGATTCGATTTGTATCAGCGCGGGCGCGAGGTGTTCGAGCATGCGGTTCCCAAGGCGGGGGCATCGGACAAAACCGTCGCCATTCGCATTCCCGGTCAGCTTATCGCTCGACATAGTACGGCGGCTCCACGCGCATAGTTTTCGCAGGTCAACGGCTCAACATTCCACATCAATAACAATCGGCGATGATCCTGGCAGATAGCCGTGGCTACGTGAGCGCGTGCTATGATAGACGGGTTCTTTTGTCTATCTAGGAGGCTTTGCCTGATGGAGATCACC
>WGSQ01000199.1 GCA_014871605.1 Collinsella sp.
GGGTCCTTGGCCATCATGTAGCCGCCGCCCTTGCCGCGCACGCTCTTAAGCAGGCCCGCCTTCATAAGCGGACGAACCAGCTGCTCCAGATACTTTTGCGAGATATGCTCGCGGTCGGCAACCTCGCGCAGAGCAATCTTGCCCTCGGCGTCACCGAGCGCCGCGATATAGATCATCAGCCGGAGGGCATAGCGGCCCTTGGAAGAAATGAGCATACCTACCCTCCCATCGCATCTGGGACAACATAACCAGGTTTGTTTGTCCCAAATCTTAAGTAAGTGGGACAAACACAACAGGTTATTTTGTCCCAGAATTTGAAAAGTCGAGTGGATTAGTCGGGTTTTCCCTTGACTAACGCCGAACCCATAGTAACTTTATTCCGAGAAGATTCCTAGGGTTTAGTACACCTATGAGTACACCATATACAGAGAGGGACAGCATGAGCGCAAATCCGCTGCTTTCCATCGAAGGTCTGACCGCCTCCGTGGACGAGAAGACCATCCTCCACAACGTCAACCTCAACGTCGCCGCCGGCGAGACCCACGTGCTGATGGGACCCAATGGCGCCGGCAAGTCCACCCTCGGCCACCTGGTCATGGGCGACCCCGTCTATACCGTCAACGACGGCCGCATCGTCTTTGACGGCCAGGACATCACCGAGCTCACCACCGACAAGCGCTCGCGCGCCGGCCTGTTCCTGAGCTTCCAGGCACCGGTCGAGATCCCCGGCGTGCCGCTGTCGAGCTTTTTGCGCGCCAGCATCGCCGGCCGCCCCGGCCTGGAGATGAAGGGCAAGGAGTTCCGCCGTCGCGTGAAGGAGCTCGCGGCCGAGCTCAACATGGATACCGCCTATCTCAACCGCGAGCTGGGCGTGGGCTTCTCGGGCGGCGAGAAGAAGAAGGTCGAGATGCTCCAGCTCCTGTTGCTGCAGCCCAAGCTCGCCATCCTCGACGAGACCGACTCGGGCCTAGACGTCGACGCCCTGTCCACCGTCAGCCACGGCATGGACGCCTACCGCAAGAGCTGCGACGGCTCCATGCTCATCATCACGCACAACACGCGCATCCTGGAGCACCTGGATGTAGACCGCGTCCATGTTATGGTCAAGGGCCACATCGTGCGCGAGGACGACGCCTCGCTCATCCCCTGGATTGACAAGAACGGTTTTGAGACCTTCGAGCGCGAGGCCGCCGAGCAGCGCGCCCAGGCCGAGGCCGCCGCTACCGAGCAGCAGGCGTAAAGGGGCGACGCAATGACCAAGAACCGCACCGAGGTCGCGGACATCGACCGCAGCCTCTACGACTTCACCTATGGCGAGGAGGGATTCGAGCGCCTCGACGCCGGCATCACGCCCGACATCGTGCGCGAGATCAGCGCCAAAAAGGACGAGCCGCAGTGGATGCTCGACCTGCGCCTCAAGTCCCTCGAGATCTTCAACCGCTTCCCGGATCCGACGTGGGGCCCCTCCATCGAGGGCCTGGACATGGACAACATCGTCACCTACGTCAAGCCCAACACCGATCAAAAGCACGACTGGGAGTCGGTGCCCGACGACATCAAGAACACCTTTGAGCGCCTGGGCATCCCCGAGGCCGAGCGTAGCTACCTGGCAGGCGTCGGCGCGCAGTACGACTCCGAGCTCGTCTACCACAACATGCAGGACACGGCGTCCAAGATGGGCATCGTCTACTCCGGTATTGAGGAAGCCCTGCACGACCCGCAGTGGGAACCGCTCATCCACGAGAAATTTATGACGCTCATCCCGCCCACCGACCACAAGTTTGCGGCCCTGCACGGCGCCGTATGGTCGGGCGGCTCGTTTGTCTACGTGCCCAAGGGCACCAAGCTCGACTTCCCGCTGCAGAGTTACTTCCGTCTTAACGCCAAGGGCGCCGGCCAGTTTGAGCACACGCTCATCATCGTCGAGGACGACGCCGACCTGCACTTTATCGAGGGTTGCTCCGCGCCCAAGTACAACGTAGCCAACCTCCACGCCGGCGCCGTCGAGCTCTTTGTGGGCAAGCGTGCGCACCTGCGCTACTCGACCATCGAGAACTGGTCCAAGAACATGTACAACCTCAACACCAAGCGTGCGCGCGTGGACGAGGACGGCGACATCGAGTGGATCAGCGGCTCCTTCGGCAGCCACGTGGGCTACCTCTACCCCATGAGCGTGCTCAACGGCCGTCGCGCCCGCTCGAGCTTTACCGGCATCACCTTTGCCGGCGCCGGGCAGAACCTCGACACCGGCTGCAAGGTCGTGCTCAACGCGCCCGAGACCTCGGCAACCGTCGAGACCAAGGGCATCTCCAAGAGCGGCGGCATCCAGACGTTCCGCAGCTCTATCGTTGCCACGCCCAAGGCCGAGGGCTCCAAGGCAACCGTGAGCTGCCAGTCACTGATGCTCGACGACCAGAGCCGCTCCGACACCATCCCGGCCATGGACATCCGCGCCAAGAACGTCGACATCGGCCACGAGGCCACCATCGGACGTATCGGCGACGACAAGGTGTTCTACCTGATGAGCCGCGGTATCCCGGAGGAAGAGGCTCGCACCATGATCGTCAACGGCTTTGCCAACCCGGTCTCCAAGGAGCTACCGCTTGAGTACGCCGTCGAGATGAACAACCTGATCAAGCTCGAGATGGAAGGAGCGATCGGATAATGAAACAGACCACGAACACCGCTGCTACCACCCTTGAGCAGGTCAATGCGATGCCGGCTGCCACTTGGGGTTGGCTCAAGATGAACCAGACCAAGCTCGAGCTCTCTGACGAGCTTGCCGCCGCTCCCGCCGAAGCTGTTAAGGTCGAGGGCTTGGACGAGCAGTTCCGCGGCGCTGCCGACGCATTTAACGCCGCCATGGACGCCATGGCCGCGCGCTTCCCCGAGCGCCGCGCCTCCGCCCCCGGCGACGCCGCCGCCCGCGCCCGCATCCCGCCCGAGCCCGAGCTTGCCGTGCCCGCCACCTCCATCTACCAGGCCGGTGCCATCAAGCTCGAGGAGGAGCTCTCCCCTGCTGAAGCCTTCGAGACCGGCATGGGCGAGGCTGCCTACACCTACTTGGCCGACCACGCCACCAAGCGCATCGTCATCGATGTGCCCGCATACAAGCACGCCACGGTTACCGTGCGCGTGAGCGGTGTCGATGCAGCCGCGGCCATCGCCGCCATCGACGTCGTCGCCCGTCCCCAGTCGACGCTCGATCTGCTTATTGCCCTGGACTCTCCCGTTGCCGGCCAAGGCGTCGTGGGATCCGTGCTACGCGTGTGCGCCCACGAGTACGCCACCGTCAACGTGACCTGCACGCAGACGCTCG
>WGSQ01000002.1 GCA_014871605.1 Collinsella sp.
TTGTTTCCCGTCGGTAAAAGGCAGGTTTTGTTCGCCAAGCGTTCTTATATATAGATAGATACGGGTTCGAACCCGTGCACCGGCAACAAAAAAGACGGCCAACCGAAGTTGACCGTCTCAACAATCTTTGGGTGGGCCGTCAGGGGTTCGAACCCTGGACCTTGGGATTAAAAGTCCCCTGCTCTGCCAGCTGAGCTAACGGCCCGCGGGTGGCATTGTACCACGGTCTGGGACTATTCCCAACTCCATTGGCCGTTCTGGAAAATCACAACTTCACGTCCATCAGGCGTAATGCCCGTAATATCGATGTCATCCGTGCCGATCATAAAATCGACGTGCGTGCTCGAGACGTTAACGCCATGCTCCAGGAGCTCCTCCTTGGACATGTCATACCCACCCTCGATGCATTCGGGGAAACCGACACCCAGCGCGAGATGGCAGCTGGCGTTCTCATCATAGAGCGTGTCATAGAATAGAACGCCACTTTCACGGATCGGCGTGTTCTTAGAGATAAGCGCGACCTCACCCAGATGAGCGGCACCTTCATCGGTGTCAATAATGCTTGCGAGCGTCGCCTTACCCACGCGGGCATCGTAGTCCACTACGCGGCCCGCCTCGAACTTAATCCAAAAATCGTCAACCTTGTTACCGTGGTGAATGAGCGGCATAGCCGAATACACGATACCGTCGGCACGCATACGATCAGGCGAGGTGAAGACTTCCTCGGTGGGAATGTTGGGGAAGAAGGGGTGCCCATCGGGCGTCTTGCCCTTGCCGCCGGCCCACTCGTGACCTTTCGTCATGCCAATCGTCAGATCGGTTCCATTTGCCGAGGTGTAATGCAGGTAGTCGAAACGATTGTCGTTCAGGAAACGCAGGTTCTTTTCGAATGCGGCGTCATGGAGTTCCCAGTCGCTCTCCGGGTCCTGGCCATCGGCGCGAGCGGTGTGCAGAATCGCATTCCACAGCTTATAGATTGCAACCTCATCGGCGTCTCCCGGGAACACCTCGCGCGCCCAGGCAACGACCGGCGCGCCGGCGATGCACCACGGGTTGATGTTGTAGTCCAGTCCGCGACGGAAGACCTTGCACTGCGTGTTCCTTGCCTTAGAAGCTGCAGCAGGCTTAGCGGGATCGATGCCCTTAAGGGCGGCAGGGTCCGCACCCTCGATAAAGATAAAGCAGGCACCATCCTGGGCCAGTGAATCAAGCTGCAGGCGCTTCCACTCGGGCGTCTGCTCAAAATAGCTTTTCTCGACATGCTCGTACGTGAGCCTCGTCACGGCGTCATCGGCCCAAATAACCGTCACGTGACCGGCACCGGAGGCATAGGCCTCCGCGACCACCACGCGCGCAAACGGCGCGCACTCGACCGGAGACTGAACGACAACCTCCTGGCCGGGCTTGACGTTTACGCCCTTGCGGACAACCAGGCGCGCATAGTTTTTAATCTTGGGCTCTAGGGCCTTCATGCCCTCCAGAGCCTCTTCGACCGTCAGGGCAGCTCGAATCATGTGCCACTCCATCTATCTATAGAACAGTAAAAAGGCGCGCCGCAAAAACGACGCGCCTTATATCTTAGCGATAAGTATGCATGCAAACGCTACTTCTTCTTGGAGTCCTTCTTGTCCTCCTCGGCAGCCGAGCGCTCGATAAGGGCGTTGAGCTTGTTCTCGGACATACCCTCAGCCTGCGTGCGGTACATGTTGCGCAGGGGACGAATACGAACGAAGTCGTAGATAAAGTCACCCAAAATGACGATGTAAGACAAAACGATGCCGACCATCTGGACAGGGCTGGACACCATGCCAGCGGGAGCGAAGTACAGCGAAGCCCAAATGGCCACGACGAGCACCATGCCGATAGCGAGCACGGCCCACCAGATGCGGCGGCGCTTGGTGTAGTCCTCATCCTGCTTGAGAAGGATATTCGACACCGTGTAGATGCGATCCTCCTTGGCGCGCTGCTTAGCCTTGCGGGCGCGCTTCTCCTCTTTAGAGAGGCCCTCGAGGTTCTCGCCCTTCTCGAGCTCTTTGCGGCGTGCCTTAGACGAAGCCGGCACGACGCGGACAGAGCTCGCTGCCTGACGGGCGGGCTTGGCGGATGCGGCGGACTTGCGCGCAACCCCGGTAACCTCGTGGGATTGCGTGCGCTTGTTCGTGGCGCTGCGGGTACTCACTTATGCGTTCTCCTTCATGCTTGTGAACTGGGAGCCCGTGATGATCTGGAAGGCCTCGCGATAGCGCTCGGACGTGCCATCGATGACCTCGGCGGGCAGGTGCGGGGTCTCCCCCGTCATATCCCAGTTGGCTTTGAGCCAATTGCGGACGAATTGCTTGTCGTAGCTGGGCTGAATCTTGCCCTCCTCGTAGCTGGCGGCAGGCCAGAAACGGCTGGAGTCAGGCGTGAGGCACTCGTCGATCAGCGTGACCTTACCATCGATGACACCAAACTCGAACTTGGTGTCGGCGATGATGATGCCTCGAGTCGCGGCATACTCGGCGGCAGCCTTGTAGATCTTGAGGGAAAGGTCGCGAATCTGCGTGGCGATATCCTCGCCCACGATCTCGCAGCAACGCTCGAACGAGATGTTCTCGTCGTGGTCACCGATCTCGGCCTTCGTGGATGGCGTGAACAGCGGTTCGGGAAGCTTGGAAGCCTCGGTCAGGCCCTCAGGCAGTTGGATGCCGCAGACGGTGCCGTTCTCGTCGTAGGTCTTCTTGCCCGAACCGGTCAGATAGCCGCGGACGATGCACTCGATAGGAATCGTCTGGGCCTTCTTGACCAGCATGGCGCGGCCAGCGAGGTAGTCACGATACTCGGCAAACTCCTCGGGGAAATCCGCCGGGTCGATGGAGACGAGGTGGTTGGGAACGATGTCGGCAAACTTATCGAACCAGAATGCCGAGATGCGGTTGAGCACCTCTCCCTTAAACGGAATCTCGTCGGGGAGAATAAAGTCGAACGCAGAAATGCGGTCGGTGGCGACCATCAGCAGGTTTTCACCGGCATCGTAGATATCACGAACCTTGCCACGGGAATCCGGACGACGCTCCATCGTTGTCACGTGAGTCACTCCTTACCAAAATACGACAGTAATGCGGGTTCTTTCCCGCACGTTTTCGCAAACTCGGAGCGGCAGGGACGAAACCCCTCCTTCACCGAATAGCGAAAAGCTAGTGCTCCATTGTAGTAGATGCCGCGTCCGCCGTGTGCTCGCGAGGCAGATGAATCGTAAAAGTCGTACCCTTTCCAAGCTCCGACTCCACGGATATGTAGCCGTGATGACGCTCGACAATCTGCTTGGTCACGGCGAGGCCCACGCCCAGGCCACCCGCCTCGCGGGCGCGACTGGCGTCGGCACGCCAAAAACGACCGAAGATGCGCGACAGATCGTCCTTGGCGATACCGATGCCCGTATCCGAAACCGCGATATCGACGTGCTTGCGGTCGCTGAGCACCGACACCACGACCCAACCCCCCTCGGGGGTATAGCGCATGGCGTTACTCAAGAGGTTGATGACACATTGCGTGATCATGTCGGGATCTGCCTCGACAACGTCATCGTGACCCTGCGTCTCATCTGCAAAGCGCAAACGCAGGTCACGGTCGGCAAAAAGGCGCTCCTGGCCGTTCACAATCGATCGTACGAACGGAACCATGTCCACCGGTTCCAGGTTGAGCGGCGCGGTGCTGTTTTCCATGCGCGACAGATCGAGCATCTGCTGCACCAGACGGGCCAGACGACGCGTCTCGGATGCGACTGTCTCCAGGTGTTCGTCGTCGGTGGGATACACACCGTCTTGCATGGCCTCGACCGTCGCAAGCATGGCCATGAGCGGCGTGCGCAGCTCGTGGGCAACATCAGAGGTCAGGCGCTTCTCGTGCTTCATATCCTTTTCGAGTGAGGTGGCCATCTCGTCGAAGGTCTCGCCCAGCTGATCGATCTCATCATCGCCGCGCAAGCCCGTACGAGCGGACAGATCGCCGTCGCGAATTTGCTTGGCCGTGCTCGTAATTCGATGAATCGGCTTGGTAAGCATGCGCGACACAAGCGCTCCGATAACGACCGAGATGCAGACGGCCACAACCGCGGCAAGGGCCATGGCGTTAAAGGTCTTCTCTCTGAATGCCGAGTCTGCCCTGGTGAGCAGGGCATCGGAGCCAACCGCCCACAATTTGACCTGACCCACGTGCTCGCCGGAGGACGTCACGATCTCAACGTTGGCAACACTATTGGAATCGGTGGGAGCAGACGAGACTGGGCTGTGCGATGCCCTCTTTCCGCTCGCATCGTCGGTCGTCGCCTGATTTTCGCGTACATCGGCAGTAGCGCTTGCCGAGGGCCACGAGTCGTCGTAGACGATGACGCCCTTTTTATTGACGACCTGCATACCAAGATCGTCGGACACCAAGCTCGATGTCGCGACCGTACGCAGCTCCCCCGCGGTCCAAGAACCGTTTTCCTCATATGACGTTGCCAACTTTTCGGCAGCGGAATTGGCGATTTCGACAATATTGGAGCGTGTGTAATCCGTAAAAACCGTGCCCCATACAACGGAGACTACGCCCACCAGCACCAATACCGTCATGAGCGATGTCAGGGCAAAAGCCAGGGCCATGCGCGAGGGATAGCTCATCGTTGGCCGTGAATCGGAACGAGGCGTGTTCCAACTAGCCTTGGAACCCGCCTCGTTCTCCTGCTTATGCTTTTGCCCGATTTCAAAGCGCGCAGGTGTCATATGTGATTTCCTTTATTTCTCGTCCGACTTATCGGTCTTGGTCGGAGCCTCGAAGCGGTAGCCGACACCGTGGACGGTGTAGAGCCACTTGGGCTTCTTGGGGTCGTCGCCCAGCTTGGCGCGAAGGTTCTTCACGTGGCTGTCGATGGTGCGCTCGTAACCCTCAAAGTCGTAGCCGAGCACCTTCTCGACCAGCTCCATGCGGCTGTAGACGCGGCCGGGGTGACGGGCAAGCGTGGTGAGCAGCTTGAACTCGGAAGCCGTCAGGTCGACTTCCTTGCCCTCGACCAAAATCTTGTGGCCCGAGATGTCAATGACCAGATCGCCAAAGTCGAGCACCTCGACGGCCGGCTCATCGGCCTGGTGGGCACGGCGGAACAAGGCGCGCACGCGCGCGACAAGCTCGCGCGGCGAGAACGGTTTGATCAGGTAGTCGTCGGCACCGAGCTCGAGGCCGATAATACGGTCCTCGATCTCGCCCTTGGCCGTCAGCATAATGATGGGGACATCCGAGGTGTCGCGAATGGTGCGGCAAACGCGCTCGCCGGGAATCTTAGGGAGCATGAGGTCGAGCACGACCAGGTCGAACTGATGCTTCTCGAACTCCTCGATAGCGGACTGGCCGTCGCCCACGCCCATAACCCAATAGCCCTCGCGCTCGAGATAGGCAGCGACAGCGTCACGGATTGCCTTCTCATCCTCGACCAGCAGAATCTTTTTTGCATCTGAAGCCATAACACGGCCCCCCTGTCTCAATTAGCTAAGAACAAGCTCATTTTAACGCACCTGAGCCCACCGGGTATCGCATGGGTGCGATAGCTCGGCGGGCGGTACTCATAGTCACAACGCGCTTATTCCCCTGTCGACGCCTTTTTAACCCCTCGGAGACTAAAGAGAGAACAAGCGAGCGGTAACCGTCTCGGGAATTCCTTGGCTGTTACGCACCGTTGCGTACGTTAAGAACGAGCTCGATTTACCCGCCGTAGCAGGATAATCGCCATACTCCAAGGCTCGGTCGGGCGACAGAAGCGAGCCGTAGGTCTTAGCCGAAGTGTCAATCAAAAAATGCGACGCCTGAACTTTAACCAGGTATTTGTTTTTCCTTCCCGCAGCGCACGCGAGCGGCTCACGCGAAAGGAAGAGGTACGGCCCGCCCTCGTTACCGATATAGGTGCCCATATTGCCCAGGCCACCCACACCGCTATACGTCGCCTCAATGGAGAACACGAAGGTGTCGCCCATATACACGGCCTCGAAAGGCGAAACCGACGAAGGAAGTACCAGCTGAGCTCGCTTCGTGTTGTTGCCGTCAGTCAGGTCGATCGCCGTCATACCGTAATAGACGCCCTCATCATTGTGCACGCGGGGCGAGATGGTCAGGATGCCGTCGCTCACACGCGGGGCGGATCCGAAACGGCCCGTCGACTTCCAAATAGTCTCAGGCTTGGACTCGCTGGGCGACTGACGGTAGCAGCACGAATCGTTACTCGTCTTGGTGCCGCCGGACGAAGGCATCTTATACCAGATGACCGACGACCCATACGCTGTGAAGAGCGGCGGATCGTAGTTCTCGCCACCGCGGTCGAGCTCGACAGCGTTGCCGGTAAGGGAGGAGCCTGCAAGGTTTTGCGCATAGAGTTTCCAAGACGCATTGGCAAAGTTCATCTCGACCCACGCGAACACGCCATCACCCGCGCGAACGTCGTAAAACGCATAACCGGTTCCCTCAACGGGATCCTCAATAAGTGTGGTAAGCGAGCCATCGCCCAGGTTGAGCACACCAAGCGTATTGGCATGCAGGGCAGAAGCAGGCGCCATCATCGCGGCAGCGTAGTCGCCATCGCAGTAGTACAGCAGCGTGCCCAGCGGCAGCGTCCACGAGGCCGCGGGCTCAAGATCGATATCAACAGCTTCGTACTCATCAGTGATCGAGACAATCTTCGAATCGTCCTTGATAACTTGCGGCTCGCCGGCGGCGTCATCACTCGTGCCCGTTTTTTTCGAGCAACCGGCCAGTACGGCAGCAGCACCGGTAGCGGCGCCACCCAGCACAAAACCTCGACGCGTTATTCCATTCTTAAAGCGATCAGCGATGCTCATTAGGCGATCTCTGCGCGAGCGGCCTCGATAGCGCGCGTAAGCTGATCGGCGCAAGAGGTCTTTTTCATACCGCAGGTATTACCGGCGAGAACCTCGATTACGCGATCGGCGGGAGCGCCCTCGACCAGCCTGGAGATAGCCTTGAGGTTGCCATCGCAGCCGCCGGTAAACTCGACGCCCAGCACCTTGCTGCCATCGTCAGAGAGATTGAGGTGAATATTGCGAGAGCATACACCCTGAGGCTTGTAGTCAAAACTAATCATTGAGATCCCCTCTCAGAAAGAAATTTCAGACGTCTATTATCCCCGCCTGGACCGACTTATTATCGCAAGCACCGATTCAACATCCTACGATGCTTGGACTAGTGGGGGCAAGATTAGCAGTCCGCACCCTGTACGTGGACCATGCGCTTCTCCCGATACATATTGTGGTCGGCGACGCGATATACATCGGCCAGCGTATTTCCAGCCGTCTCGACGGTCGCCACGCCAATCGATGCGCTGACCGTCAGGGTCTCATCGCTTACCGCGGCAAGACCGAGACGAAGATCCTGTTCCAGCCCGAGCGCAGACTCGTTGTCAGTATGGGGGCAAACCAGCAAAAACTCGTCGCCGCCAACGCGCATCGGCAGGTAATCCGCACCAGCCACCCGCCGCAGCACGGACGCCGTCCGTCGCAGCAGTTCATCCCCCATCTCGTGACCATAAATGTCGTTGGTCCGCTTGAGATAATTACAGTCCACCATAATCACGCTCACTGGCAAGCCCTCGTTTACCAGGCTATCTCCACGCGATTCAAGATAGTTGCGGTTGCGAAGCCCCGTCAGTTTATCTTGGTATGACAGCTCCTCGGCATGCTTGACCATCGATATGTTGTGCGTCGCCACGACGACCGACTCCAGTCGGCCTTGCTCATCGCGATGCTGGGGGACAACCTGTAGCGAATACCAAGCGCCTCGACAATCTCGCACCTCGGCAGCCAAGTACGGTACGCCCTCCATACGTTCACGAAGCGTTTTCATATCTACGAGTCCCACAACCGCTTCGCGACTTTCGGGGCTCACGATATCCCGGCAGACCGTGTCCATAAAGTCATATGCCTCGCTGTGCTCGGCAAATATCTTCGCTATCGCCGGCGACATATTGATTCCCTCGATCTCGAGGGTGTCGAGATGCAAAAGGAAGGTCGAATCGTAGATGGCGCTTATGGCATTGATAATGCCGAGCTGTTTATCTTTTTCGACCAAATTGCGGTGGTCAACGATATTCCGAGCCAACAGTACCACGACCCAAAACGCAAGGCACACCAAGACGCCGACGGCGACAAATGAAATCCTGTCAGACATGACCTCAGATTTGGGATATAGCGCAAACAGGCGGTAGTCCTTGTATGCCGCACGCACGGCATATAAGGTGGTCCCCCGATATTCGATACGTGTTACGCCCTCGTCTTTCCAGTCAATTCCGCTATCGGCGAGAAGCCGGGCAAGGGTTATATCGACGGTCGAATCGTTTGAAGAAACGATTTGCGCATCGCGCATCACAAGCACTGTTGGACTCTGATGGAACGTGTTGTTCACAAGGACGTCGGCGATCGTGTATGAATAGTCATCGGCGGGCTCAGCCGCAAGGGATCGATACCCCAACGCCACCCCATCACCGTATGGAACGGCACTCACGGCAAAGTCGACACCGCGGCGCTCGACAGCGGTCGAGTAGGAAACTTTGGAACCTCGATACATCGATGCGATCGACGAGCAGGCCAGCTCCTCTCGCCACAGCATGAGTGGATCGCGGCCGTCGATATCGTAATGGGCGACCATATGACCATCGGCGTCCATGACCAACATTCCCGAAAGTCTCTCGGTATGGACATATTCCTCGACCAGATCGTCGTTGACTTCAAATCGATCAGGCGGCAAGAACGTCGCAAACGACTCGAGCGCCGCATCCAAATTGTGCGTCGCCTCGGTTTTTCTTCCCTGTTCATATCGGTCATATTTTTCGCAGGCATTTTTTAAAAACACCATGGTTTCCTGGCCGAACCCAAGCGTTTTATCAAGGCAGCGATGCGTGCCGACTATATAGAGCAGACTCAGTAGGGCAACGCTGGCCACGATGCCGATGACCACTGCGGCTAAACTCTTTCGGCGAAAGCGGCGCTCTTCATTTGTCATGATTCCGCTCCTTGCCCGCCTGTCGTCGCTCCTGCCTTGTAATTGTCCACAATGCGCTCTATCGTGCCGTCTCGATCCATATCGTACAGCGCGGTATTGAGGTTTTTGACGCACTCCCCCTCATAGCTATCATCAAACGCGACGCCCAGGTCAACCGTCATAACGTTGTCGGCGAACACACGATAAACGCCAGGATACTGGGCAACGAGTCGATCAAGCGACTGAACGTCCGCCATCCAACAGTCGACATACCCTTTGGCGAGGGCGGCTTTGCAGAGTTCGGCAGAACCATACGATTTGATTTGCACGTCCGGCGAGATATCCAGATCCCCTGCGAGCAATCGGCGTTCGCTCACCGAGCCCGCAATCACCGCAATGGTCTTGCTTCCATCGAGATGCGCCAAGGACGTGATGCCACTCGTTTTCTTGGCGGCGACCGAAACCGTCAGGGTCAAATACGGCTCAGTCCAGTAATACTTATCCTCGCGATAACAGGGAGAATAGTCGCACCACAGGCAATCGATATCGCCGTTTTTGAGTAGGCGATCACGGTCATTCCAAGATATGTCGATAAATTGCGGCTTGATCCCTGCGCGTTTGCAGGCCTCGCGGGCGATGTCGATATCGATACCGGCGTAATCGCCCGTGGTATCGACATACACATAGGGGTCGTTATCCGTAACGCCGATTTTGAGTACCGGGAGGTCTTTGTCGGCTTCATTCGGGGAGGAAGAGCTGCTTCGAACGGTATACGTCAGGGCGCCCGCACAGACGGCAACAAGAAGTATGAGCGTAAGCGAGACGATGGCGGCTCGCTTGGTACGTCCGGGCACACGCCTCCCTTCATCGAAACAGCAGTCGGATTTCATTTTATACCCGGGGCTGATGCGGCGATAAAAAAGCGCCTCACCCAAGATGGGCAAGGCGCCAAAGGTTGAAATGCATCCGCAAGCGGTCGAATTAGGTTAGCCCTACTCGAAGTTCAGCTGCTCCAGGCGGTCGAAGACCGTGTCGATGCGGGTGACGAGTGGGGTACCCTAACGCTCGAGACGTTTGCGCATAAGCGCGAAGGCAATCAGCGAAGCGCCGGCAACGGCCATAATAAAGGCGACAGCAAGGGCCTGGTCGCCCGTGTTGGCAAGCGCGCCCTTAGTAGCCTTAACAGACTTTTTGGTCACCTTAGTCGTCGTCTGCTGACTAGGCTGGGACGGCGTCACGGGCTGCGTAGGCTGAATCGGCTCACCATTGGCCTCCTCGCCCGTCACCACGTACGTCGAGAAGTGGCTCGTGCGGAAGCAGAGGTAGTCGCCCTCGGTCCACGTATCCATAGCCTGAGTGGAACCATCCTCGGCAACGTAGAGCACCTTGAGGTTGGTGAGCGCCTTCATGGCGGCAGTCATCTTGACACGGACGATGAAGGACATGCCTTCGTAGTCCTCGATAACCTCGCCGTCCTTGAGAAGCTTGATATCGAGCTTATCGGCAACCTTGGTAGCCCCCTGCTCAAGGCCGGAAATCGTAGCATTGGCGGCATCGGTAAGATCCGTCGGTTCCTCGACCACAAGAGAGATGCTGTTGTTCTGGGCAATGCCGGCAGCGACATTGTTCTCGGCGCTTACGCTAACGTCCGTTCCGTTGCTACCCGCAACGCCTGCAATGGTCTTTGCCGCTACGATAACGGCGCAGGTCGCGGTTTTGTCGCCACAGGTGGCGGTAATCGTGGCGGTACCGGCCTTAAGCGGCGTCACGACGCCGTCTTTGACCGTGGCGATCGACGAGTCGCTGGAGGTCCAGCTCACCGTCGTATCGTCTGCATCGGCAGGACTCACCGTTGCGGAGAGCTTTGTGGAGGCATCACCGACGGTAAAGGACAGGCTCGTCTTGTTGAGCTCAACCTTTTGGGCGGGATTGGTCACGGTCACCGAAACGGTCTGGGAGAGCGACCCTGCAGTGATGACAAAAGAACCAGAACCGGTCTTGAGGGCGGTAACGGTGTAGGAGCCATCACCGTTGTCGACAACCTTAAACGCCTTCGAAGCGCCCGTGTCATCCAGAGCAAGATTGGTCTCGTCGACCTCACCCGCAAGGGTTCCAGCAAGAGAAACCTTCACGGTGCCCTCTTCGCCCTTCTTGAGGCCGAGGACGCTCTGGTCGACCGTAAGGTTCGTTGCGGGATTAGAGACGGTCACCGCGCAATCCTGAGAATAGGTGCCGTCTTCAGTCGAAACGGTGATGGTTGCGGCGCCCTTGGAGACAGCCGCCACCTTTCCGGTTTGATCGACTGTAGCGACACTTTCGTTGCTGGACTTCCAGACAATCGTCTGGTCAGCCTCCGCGGGAACGACCGCCGCCTTAAGCTGCTCGGTTGCAGCGCCCACAAGCACGACCTTCTGCTTATCGAGCGTGATGCCCGTAGCAGGCTGAATAACCGTCACCTTGCACGTGGCGCTATGCTCTCCGTCCTCAGTGGTGACGGTAATCGTAGCAACACCTGCCTTGACCGGGGTCACGACGCCGTCTGCAACCGTGGCGACCGTAGGATCGCTCGACGACCAGGACAAGTTCTTGTTCGTTGCATTATCGGGCTCAACCGCTGCGGTCAACGTCGAGGGCTCACCGCCCACAGCAAGCTTAAGGTTTGAAGCGCTGAGCTTGACGCCCGACACCTTTACAACCGGAGTGGTTACCGTAATCGCATCCGTGGTTGCAGAGACCCCATCAACCGTTGCCGTGATCGTGGCATCACCGTCACCGACAGCGGTAACAAGACCGTTAGCGTCGACGGTAAGGACGCTCTCGTTGGAAGAGGACCAAACAACTTGGCTGGCCTTGTCATCAGGGGAGACCTTTGCCTTCAGCTGCTGAGTCGTGCCTTTATCCATGGAGGTTGAGTAGCTGTCCGCAATGGAAACCGCAGTCTTTGCAGGCTCCTCGCCAGGCTTGACAACATGAACGGTCATCGTGTCGCAGAGACGACCACCCAAGTACATTGAAACCGTTGCATCGCCGTAACTATGAGGCACTAAATACCCCAAGTAACTGCCACCATTAAACATCGGTCCTTTTACCTCGAGGACATCCGGATTATCTGAAGTGAAAGAATACTTTGCGCCGGCATAGGAGTCCATCAATTCCTCAGCGCTTTTACTCAGCACGCCCTTTGGATATTCAAACCCCCTGTCACATTCCAGCCAAAGCCAATCTTTGGATATACTATCTGAACTGACCTCACAGGGAAATGTATAATCGCTCGACACAAACTTAGCCTTCGAAAGGCTCACTTCCGCAGGGTCGACAACCTCTATCTCAAAAGGATGGTCATTGCCAAGGCCATCACGAGCATGAGCCTTAACGGTGCCAGGCTTTATTGCCTTAAACGAGTTTTCACCACCGATAAGCTCAACGACATCGTTGCTTTCCAGAGAATAGGTTACAGCGCCAAAGTCCGCACCCCAATGTGCGCGCTGGCATGCCTTCAGTACTTCATTTGGAGAAACGTTGAGAATGGCAGTCAGATAATAGCTGTCCCCAACCAGCATCTTTTGCTTTTTGTTCCCACGCTCATTGAATCCGGGCTCCTGATTCTCGGTTACAACATCACATAGCTTCTTCGTCTCAACTTCACCGTTGCAATAGTCGACAAGAACCTTGGCCTCTTTAGCATCTTTCGACAACGCCTCGAGTTGCAAAGAAGCGCTTAGCTCGGAAGTTCCATATGATGAATAATTCGAATTCACCCTTGCCTGGACTTTGGAATCCTTTGAGGGGTCTTCCTTAATAACAAAATATGTGGCCGCACGGCTCTCGTCCACGGGACGAACGTCAACTCTCCCCTCTAGTAATGCATAATGCGTGTTCCCGCATTTTTGCGGACAATCATCCGTGTAACCCAGCGTTGCGGTGTTTGTTGTCGCACCAGATTGGTCGTAAGAAACGAAACTGACCTTAATTGGATTGACTTTAGCCACACTTTTAATCTTAAGAGAACCGTTTAAACTCTCGTCGGTCTTGCTCTTCAGGGTTATAGTCGTTGTGCCAACTTTGGTGGGGCTAATTGTCAATACCCAACTATGTGACTCATAACTTACCTTAGCGATATCCTCGTCAGACGATGTGATATCGATATCGCTAGGGTCAATGTGCGCCCATTCGTGATTTTTATTAAAAAAGGAAAGCCTTCCTTTCACCGTCTGTCCAACAGCGACATCAAATTCTGACCACACATCGCCTGTAGACGAATCGTATGGGAGAAACGATGCACCCATGGAACCGTCCTGCGACTCCAGCATGACAGCATCCGCATGCGGAGCGGCCACCGTCAGCCCAAACGTTGCCGCCGTTAAAGCAACACAGATGCCTGTGGCTATCCTCCAAAACCCTTTTCTCATTCCCCTAAGTCCAATCTCTCGTGAAAAAACACAGCATTCTCCCACACCTTATAATTGGCTTAAGGATACCCCCCCCCCGACAGTTACCGGCAAGGTAATGTTTGTCAGATGTCTCAAATTATCGGCAAGCAGCACAGTTGACGCGCATATATCGCTGACGTCCAGCTTTCTAGGTGCGCTCATGCACAAGCCCCGCTGGCAGAGCGAGCTGCGAGCGGGGCTTGTGTTGGAAAGTCGCACTCGAACGAGGGCCGCGGAGAATTGATCGATTTGACTACCTCCCCGATCGGTCAATTAGAACTCGAGCTGCTCCAGGCGATCGAAGACCGTGTCGATGCGGGTGAGGAAGTCCCACGGGTCAAAGATCTCGTCGAGCTTCTCCTGGCTGACGGTGCAGCGCGGATCGGCCTCGAGGCGCTCCTTAAAGGTAGGACCGGAGACGCAATCCTGCACCTCGTGCCACGTGGCCATGGCGTTTTCCTGCACGATGGCATAGGCATCCTCGCGGGTGATGCCTGTATCGACGAGAGCCAGCAGCACCTTGGAGGAGAAGATGAGGCCGCGGGTCTTGTTGAGATTGGCCATCATGCGGGCAGGGTACAGCTGCAGGCCGTCGATGACGCGGATGAGGCACTGGAACATGTGGTCAAGGGCGATGAAGCTATCGGCCTGGGCGACGCGCTCGGCAGAGGAGTGCGAAATGTCGCGCTCGTGCCACAGGGCAACGTTGTCGAAGGCGACCTGGGCGTTGGACTTGACGATGCGCGAAAGGCCGCAGACCTTCTCCATAGTGATGGGGTTGCGCTTGTGCGGCATGGCGGAGCTGCCCTTTTGACCCTTGCGGAACGGCTCCTCGGCCTCGAGCGTATCGGTCTTCTGCAGGTTGCGAACCTCGGTCGCAATGCGCTCGCAGGTAGCTGCCGTGGTAGCGAGCACGCCGGCAAGGTAGGCGTGGTGGTCACGGCTGATGACCTGCGTAGACAGCGGATCGTGAACCAGACCAAGGTGCTCGCAGACATACTCCTCCACGAACGGCTCGATGGAGCTGTACGTGCCGACAGCGCCCGAGATGGCACCGAAGGCGACGTTCTTGCGGGCATCCTCAAGACGGTCCAAATCGCGCTTGAGCTCCCAAGCCCAAGAGCCAAACTTCATGCCGAAGGTCATCGGCTCGGCGTGAATACCGTGAGTACGGCCGGCGCAGAGCGTGTTGCGCTCCTCGAAGGCACGGCGCTTGCAGATCTCGCCGAGCTTCTTGACGTCCTCGATGATAAGGTCGCAAGCCTGAGTGAGCTGGTAGCACAGAGCCGTATCACCCAGGTCAGAGCTGGTCATACCGTAGTGAACCCAGCGGCTGGGCTTGGGCTCGCCCTCGGGGACGTCGGCGTCGATGTACTCCTTCATGTTGGTCAGGAAGGCGATGACATCGTGGCGCGTGACCTCCTCGATCTCGTCAACCTTCTCCTTCTCAAAGTTGGCGTGGTCGCGAATCCACTGGGCCTCTTCTTTGGAAATACCGATCTTGCCGAGCTCCGCCTGGGCCTCGCAGGCCAGGACCTCGATCTCCTGCCAAATGGCGTACTTGTTCTCGAGGGAGAAGATATGTCCCATCTCCGGGCGGGTATAGCGATCGATCATAGCGGCTCCTTTTTGGTTATTGGCACGTTGGTCGTAACCCAACCATTGTACCGTGCGCGGGCGCGAGTATGGGCAGCGGGTATGAACCTAACATTTTGGAATTGGAGCGGGCAACGGGACGTCTGCGTATTTGCTTCGCAAATCCGCACCGGCTGCGGTCGGCAGACCCGGTCCGCGCACACGCACGGGCACAGCGGGTTGGACCCGACGTTCCCGAGGTCCCCCGCACTCGATGGAGCGGGCAACGGGACATCCGCGTATTTGCTTCGCAAATCCGCACCGGCTGCGGTCGCCTATCGGCGCCCTTGCCTGCTCGCTATAAACGCTTCGCGTTTATTTAACGCTCGCACCCTGTCGGGTTCGAGTCCCGGCGCTTTGTTGAAAAAAGCACGGCACCGAAACGGTGTCGTGCTTTTACTTTTTTGGAGCGGGCAACGGGACTCGAACCCGCGAGTGTCAGCTTGGGAAGCTGATGCCTTACCACTTGGCGATGCCCGCATATGTGGGGGATAGTATAACGCGGTTGTCTTGTTCGATACAAGGGTGGCGATGCTTGTTTTAGCTGTGGAGATTCGTTTAAAAATCGCGTCAATTGTGGAGACGAGGACCTTTGACTTCCTGTTCACCTTATCTTCTACCTGCGCTTTTGCTTGATTGTTGTATTTGAGCTCAATTTGTCAGGAATTGGGCAAGCTTTTGGTCAGGCTCCGGTACTTACCCGCATGAACCTCGGGGGTAGCCTCGTCCTACGCGTCGCAGCCTCCCCGTGCGGCGCACGAGGGATAAGGAGCAGCCATGTCCAACGCACCCACGCACTCTGTCCACAGCGCAATCGCAACAGGTCCGCTGCTCCTGCTCCTCTTCCTGCTGTTCGGCTGCCTGGCACCGGGAGCCGCATTTGCCGTCGATGGCTACGACCAGCTCGGCTTCCGTACTATTAGCGATGATTGTGGGCCCTTCTTCATCGGCAAATATGAAGCTCAAGACGCCTCGATTGCCTACTGCATGAACCAGGAGCGCCCCGGCCCCACCAAGCCGGGCGGCCCATGGCTCAACTTTGATCAAGGCTGGGTGTGGCTCGACGACGAGTTCGCGGCAATCGTTTGTCACGGATATCCCACCACCACGTCGTTTGGCGGTTACCATCTTTCACCAGATCGCGCCCGCGCCGCCACCCAGCTTGCCGTATGGATGCTCAACGGCACTACCCATGTCGACGGCACCTACTCCTACACGACCGCTCAGGGCAAAACCAAGAGTGGACACTTTACCGCCGACAATGAAGTCGTGGCGGCTGCGCGGTGGCTCCACGACAGCGCAAAATCAGGAAGCATCAAAGCCGCTCCGCACCGCGCGCGGCGCTATCTAGGAGCCGTATCGGGCGGCAGCAAACGTCAAGACATGCTCTATGTACTGCCGGCGGTCTCTGTTTCCTTCCAAAAGCAGTCTGCAAACGCTGCCATTACCAGCGGAAACAATACTTATCAGTTTGACGGGGCAACATTCGATGTTTTTGAGAGCGCCAGCGGCGCGCGTGTCGGCACCATCCAGATGGACAGCAACGGTCGAGCGCAGGCAACACTTCTGCCCAACACGGCATACTACCTAGTTGAAACAAAGGCGCCGGCCGGCTATGTCCCCCGTCGTGATCGCATCGCCTTTACCACGGGGAATGACGGTGGACAGGTCGCCATTGATGAACAGCCCGGCACCATCAACCTGCGTATCGTAAAACTCGATGCCGCGACGAATGCCGGCCCCCAGGTGGGATCCTCACTCGCAGGAGCAGAGTTCACGTGTGTGTCGCAATCAACCCCTGGATGGGCGCAAATCCTCACGACCGACGAAAGCGGTCAGGCCATCCTCGCCGATGTCCCCTTAGGAACCTTTACCATCTACGAATCAAAAGCCCCCGAGGGCTACCTGCCATCCAACGACAGCTGGACCTATACCGTTGGAGCCAACCAACTCGGCGATTCAGGCGTGGTCGAGATCGAATCGCGCGTTTCCGATATCCCCATTGCGTTTGACCTTGAGATTTCCAAATTCAAGGACTACGGCAATAGCGATCAATCCGGCCTGGAGCAGCCGGCAGGAGGTGTTGTCTTTGAGGTTGTCAGCAACAGCTCTCAGCAGGTTGTTGGCTCACTGACTACAAACATCTATGGCTTTGCCTCCACCAAAGACCAGACCGAAGCATGGTTCGGCACAGGCAAGCGACCAGCCGGTGTCCACGGAGCCGTCCCATACGACCGCGCCGGCTACACGGTTCGTGAGGTTCCAGAAACCGTCCCCGAGGGTTTTAAACGTGCGGGGGAATGGACCGTCGAGGCCAATCAGATTTCCGACGGCGCCGAGCTTCAATATATCGTGGACAACCACGCTCTGTCGACACATCTCCAGATTGTAAAACGCGATGCCCAAACAGGCGCTTCTGTTCCCCTAGCCGGATTCACCTTCCAACTCCTCGACAGCAATCACAAACCTGTCTCACAAACATGCTGGTATCCAGCACATAACGTAATGGACACCTTTACGACTGACGCGACCGGGACCGTCACACTGCCCGAATCGCTCGTGCCGGGCACCTATTATGTACGCGAAACCTCGGCCAAAGAGCCCTATCTTGTCGGCGGAGAAATCGAGGTAAACATACCCGCCGATATAAACCTAACGCCCGTTGCAATCGTCTCGTATTATGACCACGCCGCGACCGGAAACATCAGGATCGTTAAAACCGATGCCGTAGACGGCAGCAGCCTCGCGGGCGCCATCTTTGAGATCCGTGCCTCAGGTGATATCGTGCGCCCCGACGGTAGCATTGCCGCGCTCGACGGTGAGACTGTCGCTACCGTCACGACGGATGAAACTGGAGAAGCACGCGCGGACGACCTCCCGCTGGGATCTGGCACCGCACGCTACGAGGTTGTCGAGACTCAAGCGCCGACCGGCTTCTTACTCGACCGAACGCACCATATCGTCGACCTTACCTATGCCGACCAGAAAACACCCGTTGTGGAAGCACGGCTTAACGTATCCGACGATTACACCAAGGTTGATATCTCCAAGGTCGATGCAAGCGGAGAGCAGGAAGTGAAAGGCGCACAGCTCACCTTATATGGTCCCGATAAAACCGAAATAGACTCCTGGACCTCATCCGACAAGCCGCACCGCATCGAACATCTTGCACCCGGCACCTACTCGTTGCGCGAAACGATGTCTCCGCGGACCTATGACCTTGCCGAGGAGATAACGTTTGAAATAAAGGATACGGGAGAAGTCCAATCCGTCGCGATGAAGGATGCGCCCATCGAGATCAAAGGACAGGTCGACAAGCGTCAGGAACTTGTCCAACCTATCGGGAAGGGTCTGTTGGCTAACGGCGATGGAAAAAACCGCGCCGCGATGCAAACCAATACGGATGGGCTTTTCTCCTATACCATCGATGCTCGAAACGATTCCGCTACTTGGGTTGATGAGTTTACGATTACCGATGATCTTGAGTGCGCCAAAGACGGCACGGCGAGATTCGTCTCAATCGAAACCCCCGTCGCCATCGGCGACCTCAACGGCCTGTGCAACGTGTGGTATCGCACGACGCCGTTGGACTCGACAGACGTCGATGAGCCGGCAAACGCGACGCTTGACGATGGGCACGAAAATCCTTGGCTTGAGTCCGACGAAGTAAAAGAGAGTCTGGGTGAGGATTGCCGCCTCGTCGATTACGACGGCTGGCACCTCTGGAAGGCGGATGTCTCGACCACGGAATCCACCACACTCGAGGCGAAAGAACTCGACCTTGCATCCAATACCGTCGTGACGGGCATTCGCATTGAATACGGTGCGGTAGCCGCCGACTTTACGACTCGAAGCGATGCGGATTCTTGGACCCGTGATGATCTCAAAGATGAGCACGACGACCTTGACGATGCCAAAGCAATCCTTGGCACAGATGCTTGGGGCGCAGTCGTGCACATGCAGGCAACGTCGGCTTATACACCCCAAACCGCACTCACCAACAGCGCACGCGTCGATCTTTGCCGCAACGGCGGCGGCGGCGATAAACTTGAGTCACATGACGAGGACCGTGTCATTCAACGCTGTACCCTACCGCAGGACCTACCGACAACAGGATCAGCTCCCATCGCCGCTTGCATCACCGCGCTCCTGACCTCGGGTGCCGCAGCCCTATGGTTCGCTCGCCTTAGGTCAATCCCAAAGAAGCGCTAGCGCGATGAAAAAGCGGGCGAGCCAGTCCCCCGGCTCGCCCGCTTTCAATCATTTAAATCGCCGTATCTACTCTGCAGACGAAGATCCACCATCAACGATTGCTTGCTCGGACTCAGGAATCCCATCGGCGCCCGTGCTCTGTTCTTGCTCCACCTCTTCGCTGATTGCGGAAGCGGGGGTCGAGCCCTTCGCGCCCACGATGTAGGCAGCTCCAAACCCTAACGCAATGGCAATCAAGGTCAAAATCACGTAGACAGGCCAATGGCGCTTAATATACGAAAACACGTTGACTCCTTAGAGCTCCGTCTACGAACGGCGGATAACCTCGGTCACGACCTCGGATACCGTGGCAATGTTCGTCGGGTTGACATTGTGGGGCAGGTCGTCCTCGGTACGAGCGCAAGCCAGACGCGTGCCGTCCACGCCGGCGATGGTGAGGGCTCGGCGGCTCGCCTCGAGCGCGGCGTAGGCATCGGTCTTGGCATAGGGCATCTCGAGCGCGCCACAATCGACATGGAACGACTTGCACACCTTGCTGACCAGGTTCATGATGCGGCGATCGCCCTTGAGCAGCTGCTGTTCGCCCTCAACCGTCACCACCGAAAGCCTACCGGCGCCGACGGATTCAAGATTGATGAAGAAGACGCCGCGGAGCTTATCGCGATGCGAAGCCAAGAAGGCCTTCATGCCGGCGCTATCACAATCCGAGGCGCCCGTTGCCACAAACCAGATATCGTGACCGAGCAGCTCATCATCGCCCATAGAGGCGACAGCCGAGAGCATATCTTCGGAAGAAGCGCCGTCGGAAGACGTAGCGCCGCCCTTCCAGCCATCGTTATCGTCCTCGAAATTATCCCACGAACCGATGCCGCGACCGGACTTCTTCGCATCGTAATCGTCTTCGACGCCCAGCCAATCACTCATGCTGTCCTGTTCGTTTTTCTTTTTACGACCGAACAGGCCGCCCAGGCCGCGCTTGCGAGGCTTGGGTGCCGCCGGGGCGGGAGCCGAAATGGTCTCGATCGGCTGAGCGCCCGACGCAACGGGCCTGGGAGGCGCAACGGGTGCCGATGTTGGTTCGGAACCCTGAGCGGTAGCAAAGGGGTCGTTGACCTGTGCGGAGGGGTCGGGAAGGTCGAACAGCGACGTGCGAGACGCAACGTTTGCCTGCTTCATCGACAGCAGCGACGGATCGGGGACCGAAGCCAGCGGAGACGAGGAAGGCGCGGGCGACGGAGCCGACGCCGGATCGGGAACATTCATCTGCGGACGCGGTGATGCCTGGGAGGAAATCTGGGCCATAAGGGAATCGACCGTTTCGTCCTGGGTGGGAGCAGCATCGACAACCGTGGCACCGGAACCACTCGGGGTCGGCATGGTGAAAATCTGCGTGGAGTAAGGCCTCGACTCATCTGTCTCGGGAGTCTCGGAAACCGCAGGCACTTCCTCCTGCTCGACCTCGGTCGAATCATCTTGCTCGGCTGCCGCGTATTGCTCTTCGTCAGAGTTGGCTTCGACGGGCTCGTCCTCGGCGACATCTTGGATTTCGGCAGCATCAATAGGCTCGTCATCGTCTGCCGCGTCGCCCTGCTCATCGGAAACAGGAAGGGGCTCGGCAATCGCGGTGCCTTGCTTTTCAAACGTTATCGTGGAATCGAACTGCGCGGCATCAAACGACATGGTGCTATCGACGTGCTGCTGAGCCTCGAAAGACGTCGTCGCCCCAACAACATCCGCGGACGCCGGTTGCTGGGACTCAAAGGACGTTGTAGCTTCGGCAGCGTCGACGGGCACGGACTGCATAGCCTCGTTCTGCTCGAACTCTTGCGCCGCGCGCTCACGTGCCGCCTCGGCTGCCTGCTGCTGAGCGATAGCCTCCTGCTCGGCAGCCTCGCGTGCGGCAGCGCGCTTCTCCTCGAAATCGTCGACAAATTTCTTGCCCTTTGCAAGCGCACCCTTAAAGAAGTTGGAAGCACTGGCGCCAATCGAAGAGAACGCGGATGCAATATCGGCATGGGGCGTTGCCGCGGGAATCTCGGCCGAGAAATCAGTATCGCTCTCGTAAGACACGCGCCTCGGCTGTTCAGCGTAATCGTCGTCAGGCTCGTCCGTAACGTCTTGCGCCGGCGCGGCGGGAGCCAAAATGTCCAGTCCTGCCGCGGGATCGATCGCGGACACCGCCTCGGGCTCGGCAACGGCAGCGGCAACCGCGGCAGACTCATCATCCACGGCGACAACGGGCGCAGATGCAGTCACGACGGGGGCAGGCTCGGGCTCAAACGTCGGCTCCTCGCCTTCCTCGTAATCGAGCGTGCAGGACTCGGGAAGCATTCCGAGCGCACGGATGGCATCCGAACCAAAGCGGATGTTGCCGGCGGCATTGCGATAGAGCCTGGGCTCGGGCTCGGCCGCGACAGGCTCCTCCGCCGGCTCGGCAGTGGGAACCTCGTCATTGAACTCTTCGGCCTGGACAGCCTGATTCTGATCCTCGGGCACGATGGCGCCAATCAGCGTCTCGTCGGCAGACGCACCTTCAAAGCCCTCGATCTGCTCGTCGAAAGCCTCGCCCTGTTCGGGCTCGGTCTGAGCGTCGGGAGCAATCGGCTGACCGAACTCGTCCTCGGCGTAGGTAGGCTCTTCATACTCGATGGTGTTGCCGTAGTCGTTTTGCTGTTGGGCCGCGGCATACTCCGCTGCTGCGCGCGCCATCTCCTCGGCACGACGCTTCTGCTCCCCAAAATAGGTATCGAACGGAACATCGTCGGGAAACTCGTTTTCGCCCTGGAAGGGAGCAACGTTGTCCATAACGCCGAGCATAGCGGCGACAGAAGACTTGTTGCACACTGCGCCGGACGTATAGGGAAGCACAAAACGGTTAGAAATGATGTTTGCCGCGTTGGCGAGCGCAACGAGGGAAGCGAGGATCGCGACAATCCACAGCAGAACCTTGAGCGCGCCGGGGAGCGGCAGGATACGCAAGATGGCAACGGCAGCAGGGGCAACCGTGGCAACGGGCAACAGCCTGGCGATGAGCGCACGATACGAAGCATAGGGCTCGCGGGCGAGCAGCTCAGCACGGGGAGAGTCGTAGTGTGCGACAACGACCACCGGGCGGTTGCGCGGAGACGCGAGCGGGCCCGAGGCCTTGTGGTAGGCGATGACATTTTGGCTCACGCCCGTCTTGCCCAGGCGCGAAACCACAGGGTGGCCCGTGCGCTCGAGCACGTAAAGAACGGCGCCGACAATGGCCAGCAAGGTGCCAACCAAGCCGATGCCGCCGCCGATGCCCATCAGCAGGGCGCCGGCAAACGCAAGAATACCGGTAACGGCAAATGCCAACCTACTGGGCGCCGGGGCATTGAACTCCTGAACCTCGGGATCAAAGCCGTGGTTGCGGAAGATCTGAGCGATATCCTCGGCAGCCAAGCGCTCTTCTTCGCTGCATGCCGGCGTAATGCCGGTGTTCTGCAGCAGGTGGTTAATATAGTTCTGGGTGTTCGCCATGTGCGCTCCACATCCATAATCCGACAAATAGGCCCAATGCATGCACATTAGAACCGTATATAGTCGAAAGTATACCCCGAGCGAGCGCAAACGACCGAATTCGGGCCATCTTAACGCCCCGAGCGGACAAGGATATAGCCTAATCTCCATATCGGACTAAAATCATGGCAGCAAACCACCTTCTCATGCGAGGACTCTATGACGGCAAGCGACGCGACCGCGACAATTAAAAAGGGGAATTCGGAGCCCAGTTTCGATAAAGCGGCTCAGCGCATCCTCAATCTTTTCTTTGTGCTCAACAGCTCCCCCGAACCGCTGACGACCGAGCAGATCGTCTTGGATTCTGACCTGGGATATGGCTCGGGCAACATCGACTCGGATAAGCGCAAGTTTCGGCGCGATCGTGACAAACTGCTCGAGCGTGGCATCTTAATCAAGGAGGTTCGCCCCGCCGGTGCGCAGGAGACCGAGGAAAGCTCGTGGACAATCGACCGCGAGCACACGTTTGCGGCAGGCGGCCTCATCACCGCTGACGACGCCGATATCCTGCTCAACGCCATCGACCAGACACTAGCGGCCGGCTCCTCCGCCTTTGCCGCGCCGCTTGCCGATATTCGCTCCAAGATTGCCTATCTCACCGGTAGGACGACGGTGGACGAAGCACCGATTCGCCGCTCTCCCACCGTCGATGCGGTATGGAGCGCCTTTGCCGATCGTTGCGCACTGCGATTTTTATATCAGAACGGGCGCGGCGAGCAGAAAGAACGTACCGTCTGCGTCTACGGCATGTTCGAGCACGAGGGCTCGGCGTACTTTTGCGGTCTCGACAATGCCACCGGCGACATCAGGACATTCCGCTGCGACCGTATCGTTCGCGCTTGGCGTCCTTCGAAGGCCTACGTCATCCCTGCGGACTTCAATCTCAACGACTATCTGTTCTTTGAATTCGATTTTGCCGACCAACCGCCCGTTGCAGCTACGTTCTCGTTCGCCCCGCAGACGCAGATCGATATGATCAACGGCCTCACGCGCGGGCGAGGTGAGCTCGCACACACCGATGCGGGATGGACCTGGACCGTTGACGTGCGCGATCTTGAAGCCGCCGCCTCATTTTGCATGGTCCACGCCATGGACGGCATGAGGCCCATGGCCCCCAAATCGCTCAAACAGGCGTGGAACCACCTCATCGAAAGGACGGTGCACAAGCATGCCCGTGCGTAAACTCACCAGCGAGCAGAGGCTCTCGCGCGCCATCGACATCATGGAGGCCCTCTACGCCGCCGGCGAGAACGGCATGACTCGAAACGAGATTTGCAGTCGCTTTGACATCACGGGGGCGTCGCTCGACGAGATTCTCGAGATCGTCTCGACGCTCGCGGACCGAGAATCGGGTGCACGTATCATCTGCGAATGCCACGGCGAGCGTGTGGTCCTCACCGGTGACGCCGGACGTGTGCTACCGCTGCGTCTGAGTGCCGCCGAAGGCGCTGTGCTCAACCATGAACTTGAATCGTTGGGGATCGAGCCGCAGACGGCAGCTCGGATTCGATCTGCTCTTCTACCCGAAGAGCTCGGCTATAACCAGCGCGTCTTTGACACCGTCAACCACGGGTCGCACTGGCAGCAGCTGAGCTGCGCCATTCAAGACGGCGTTCGCTGCCGTATCTCATATCGTTCGATGGACGATGCACGGCCACGCGAGCGTCTGGTCGACCCCTTGCGCATTACGGCAAACGGCGACCAAACATACCTGATTGCCTGGGACATCGCAGTCGATGAGCAGCGCACCTATCGCATGGATAAAATCGAGGGACTCACCTTGACGGAAGACTCCGTCGTGCCTCACGCACCGGACGTTGCATCCCTCCACGATTCCCTTGCCCGGACGCAGCGTAGCGCAAAGCTCTTGATGCCATTCGATATGGCGGAGCATCTGGACTGGGCCGGCATCACCCTCATCGAGCGCAGCGAGGCAGACATGGCAACGGTAACCGTGCATTACGGCTCCGATCGTTGGCTGCTGAGCCAGATAATCGCAGCGGGCGGAGCCATCCGCATCTTGGATGACCCCACCCTGTCAAAGCGTCTGTGCGATATGGCAAAAACCCTCGTCTGTCCGCTTTAGCGTCGCCGCTCGTGGCGTGCGCGCCACAGTTGCAGATAGTGACCGATCTGCGCCGATTCGATGCGCTGGTAGGAGCTCGTGGGCAGCGACGTTAAGAACTTCTTGCCATAGCCCTTCGTCACCAGGCGAGGATCCGCCAAGATCAGCACACCGCTATCGGTCGACGAGCGAATCAAACGCCCCGCGGCCTGCTTAACCTCGAGCACCGCCTCGGGCAGCGAATAGCGCGCCCATGCGCGGTCTTCGCGCAGGTTGCGCTCGCACGAGAGCGGGTCCGTGGGGCTCGAGAACGGCAACTTGGGAATGATGACGCAGCGCAGCGTCTCGCCGCTGGCATCAAACCCCTCCCAGAAGGCCTTGAGCGCAAAAAGCGACGAGGTCGGTTCGTTGATAAACCGGTCGCGCAGGCGACGAGGAGATGAGTTGCGCTGCTGGCAGTTGAGCTCCAGACCCGCACGGGCCATCTTGGGCTCAACGCGGGCGTATAGGTCCTCCATGTCGCGCCGATTGGTGAACAACGTGAGCACCGATCCGCCCATGGCAAGATGGGCGTCGACCAGTACGCGCTCGAGCGCCGTAAGATAGCTCTCACGATCGCGCGGATCGGGGATATCGCCCGCAACGACTACAGCCATGTTCGAATCGAAGTCGTAGCTCGAATCCAAGTGCAGCGATGACGACGTTGAAGCACCGATGCGATCAAGGCCGACCGCATGGTTAAAGTGCTCAAAGCTTTTGGACACCGTCATGGTCGCCGAGGCAAAGATAGCCGTGTGAACCTCGGGCAGCCACTCGGTTGCCAAGGCCTCGCCAATGTCGATGCGCTCTGCGGTCATTGACTCTCCGCCGGCACGCAGCCTGCGATTGACCTGCAGCGAATACACGTAGTGTTCATCGGTACCATCAATGATGAGTTTTAGGTTCTCGGCCAGCTCGTGCAGGCGGCGCGAGATATCACCCAGGTCGACAACAACCTCTGGCTTGTCGGCGGCGACGGCTTGCACCAGCGCGTCGACGCTCTTGTCAGCTTGTTCCAATGCGTCGATGCCAGTGTAGGCCGACTGTAAGAAATCATGCCAGTCGTCAGATTCGCGCAGCTCGGGGCCAATCCATAGATTGGCATTGTCATAGCCCCCACGGGCACGGCGACCGAGCTCGCGAACGCCATCGAACACGCCGGCGATCGCCATGCTCGCGCGCGCAACCGTCGACGTCGCCTTGGCGGTAAGGCCCAGATAGAGCGTAGAGCCCTCGGAGGTTGCCAAATCACGGGAAACCTGGCTTAGCGCGCCGGTGCTCGAGCCACCCAGACGCTCAAACAGAACGCGTGATTCGTCCGCCGACACCACACGCGCCCACTGACGGCGCGCCTCGCGCTCGATGGAATGGGCCTCGTCGATTACCCAATGACGAATCGGCGGCAAAATCCTGCCCTCGGCCGCGACGTTGCGGAACAGCAGGGAATGGTTGGTGACCACCACATCGGCATGCGCCGCACGACGGCGAGCGCCGTGGACCAAACATTTATCAGGGAAAAACGGGCAGAGGCGACGAGCACACTCGCGCGAGGCCGTCGTAAAGTCGGAACGGTTGACGCTGCGCCACCGAATGCCGAGCGAGTCGAGGTCGCCATCGGCTGATTGGCAGACGTACGCCATAATGACCGCGACCGCCGTGAGCGTGTCCGCCGGATCGCGCTTGGTGGTAATCTCGACCTGGCCGCGGCTCATGCGCTCGAGCTTGCGCAGGCACGGATAGTGGTCATACCCCTTGAGAGCGCAAAATGACAGACCACCGTCCAGTTGCTCGGCAAGTTTTGGCAGCTCATGGTACATGAGCTGGTCGGCAAGATTGTTCGATTTGGTCGCAATACCAACCGTGATGTTGTTACGGCGTGCTGCCTCGGCAAAAGGCACCAGATAGGCCATCGATTTGCCGACGCCTGTGCCTGCCTCAATTACTCGATGAGTGCCCGTGACCAGCGCATCGCGGACCTCGAGCGCCATCGCGATCTGCTCATCACGCGGCTCGTAGGTGGGATACATGCGATTGACCAGGCCACCTGGCGCATAGTCCGCCTCAATCTCCTCACGACTCGGCATCTTGAGTACCGGCAGTTCGTCGGCGTCCACCCGATCGTCGGCACGATCGGCCTTGAGAACGTCAGCACGAGCGGCGCTGAGAGAGAAGATAGAACCAGGGTTCTGCCCCGCCAAGAATGAGAAGATAGGACGATAGGACCAAGGCACATCCGTATGCATGTCGGCTAGGCGCGCCATGAGGCCCTGGGGCAAGTCGGTGAGCGCCACGAGCAACACGCGCCATACGCCACACAGGGCGTCGACGTCGGCATTGGCACGGTGTGATACCGAGTCACAGCCAAACAGATCGGCCATAAAAGACAGCTTGTGCGAGGCCAGGCGCGGAAGCGCGATGCGCGACAGCGCCAGCGAATCGATCCAAATATCGCTCACGTTGACGCCGCCTTTGACCGACTCGATAAACGAGCGGTCGAACGTGGCGTTATGTGCGATCACCGGGCAACCACCGACAAAATCGGCGAGAGCGGCGACGGCCTCAACGGCCGACGGGGCATCTGCCACATCGGCATTTGTAATGCTCGTGAGCTCGGTAATCTCGGCGGGAATTAGCTGCTTGGGATGCACGAAGGTATCGAAGCGGTCGACGATCTCGCGGCCCGAAAGACGGGCCGCCGAGATCTCGATCAGCTCGTTGTCCTGCACCGAAAGACCTGTGGTCTCGGTATCGAGGACAATCACATCTTCCTCGATAAGGCCGAAGGACTGCGTTTTGGCGCGTTCGGCAAGCGTGGCATAGGAGTCGATGACAAACTGCGGCGTTCCTGACGAAACCGCGTCCTCGATTAGCATGCAATGCCCGCTCGACGAAGACCCATACGGATCAGGCTGTCACAGACCTGCGGGAACGTCATGTCGTCGGTGTGGCGGATCTCATCCGGATACAGCGACGTATCGGTCATGCCGGGAATGGTATTGGTCTCGAGGATAACGGGGCCGTCCTCGCTCACGATAAAATCGCTGCGCGAGATGCCCAGGCAACCGAGGGCCTTGTGAGCGGCACAGGCAAGCTCCTGGGCACGAGCATAGTTCTCGGGTGAAATCTGCGCCGGAATGCGATGGATGTCCGTAGGGTCGACATATTTCACGTCCAGATCGTAGAACTCGCAGTCCTCGGGCTTACGAATCTCGACGATCGGCAGAGCGCGCACGTCATCCTCGCCGTATACGCCGACGGTGATCTCGGTACCCTCGATGCACTTCTCGACCAGCACTTTGTCGCCAAACTCAAACGCCTTGGCGATAGCCGCGGGCAGCTCGGAGGGTTCATGGACCAGGGAGATGCCATAGCTGGAGCCGTTAACGGCCGGCTTTACAAAGCAGCGCTCGCCACAGACCTCGACAATGTGATCGATATTGACTTCATCGCCCACCTCGAGCGCGAGGCCGGGGGCAATGGGAATGCCCGCCTTGGCGTACAGGAGCTTCGAGACCTCCTTGTCGGCACCGCAGGCGCTCGCGAGCACGCCCGAGGCCGTGTAGGGGATACCCAGGGTCTCCATGGCACCCTGCATGGCACCATCCTCACCGCCGGCACCGTGCATGGCGATAAATGCCACGTCGAAACCACCGGTCGCCATGGTTACCATAAAATCATCGGCAGCCGTGTCGAGCAGTTCCACCGAAGTGTAGCCGGCCTCCTTCAGGGCCGCCACGACGTTCTTTCCCGAATTGAGCGAGATCTCGCGCTCAGCGGAATGACCGCCCGCCAAGACCGCTACGTGCATGTTCTCTAGGCTTTTACCCGGCATGGGCAGACTCCTCCTCTATAATTTCTGCAGCTGATACCATATTGTAGCGATACCCTCTACGTTTCCCCAAAATCGAAAGGCTTCCATGAATCCCAGGACTAAATCTCAGGACATTCGCGACTTGAGCCAAAACGATATTCGCGAGCTCGTGGCCGAACTTGGCCAGCCCGCCTTCCGCGCGAAGCAGCTTATCGAATGGGTCTTCGAGAAGAACGTTTGTTCGTTTGACGATATGACCAACCTTCCCAAGGCTTTCCGCGAGCAGCTTAAAGAGGCTTTTGCCTTTGATACGCCGACTGAGCTCACCAAGCAGGTTTCCAAAGATGGCTCGCGCAAGTATCTGCTCGAGTACCACGATGGCATTTCCGTCGAGACTGTCGGCATGCCCCGTCGTAACAAACTTTCCGTCTGCGTTTCCACCCAGGCAGGCTGCGGCATGGGCTGCGCCTTTTGCGCTACCGGTCTCAACGGCCTCAAGCGCTCTCTGACCGCTCAAGAGATCGTCGACCAGGTGCTTCACGTATCCAACGACTTTGGCGAGCGTGCCACAAGCGTTGTCTTCATGGGCCAGGGCGAGCCGTTTGCCAACTACGACGAGGTTCTCAAGGCATTGCGTATCCTCAATGACCCCGATGGCATCGGTATCGGCGCTCGTCACCTCACCGTCTCTACCAGCGGCGTTATTCCCGGTATTCGCAAATTTGCCGACATCCCCGAGCAGTTCACGCTTGCCGTTTCCCTGCATTCCGCCATCCAGTCGACGCGCAATAAGCTCATGCCCGGTGTTAAGAAGTACACGCTGCTTCGCCTTCACGAAGCGCTTCAGCTCTACACCGAGAAGACTGGCCGCCGCCCGACCTATGAGTATGCCATGATCGAAGGCGTCAACGATACGAATCCCGAGATGCAGGCACTCTGCGACTTCTGCGAGGGAACGCTGTGCCACGTTAACCTGATTCAACTTAACGACATCGAGGGCAGCCCGCTCAAGCCGTCGCCGATTCATAAGGTTGAGGATCTTCAGCGTCGTCTTGAGTCCCGTGGCATCGAGACCACGATTCGTAACTCCCGTGGTAACGATATTGACGCCGCTTGCGGACAGCTAAAACAGCGTTTCAAAGTTCAGAAGAACGCATAGGGGAGTCGCACTCCAAAACGTTTCATGTGAAACATCGAACGGCCCCTGTTGCAGGATATGCAACAGGGGCCGTTTCATTTATTGACCTCAATTTTGGACCGCTGCTAGCTTTCCCATTTTTTACGGACAAAATAAGCGGCCCTTGTCTCATGAATCAGACAAGGGCCGCTCAAAATATGCAGGGTAATTGTTAGGTACCTAATAGCCTACATTTTCCCATTGGTTGCTAACCCAACCTTGATTAATCTTAGGATTTTTCGTTACCTGAGCAGTGCGCATGGCAACATCTTCTGTCATAACATCCATTTTCTTCTTGGAAGTATCGACAATATCTTGCGCGCCACGAAGCAAACGACCTCGAAGTTCATCGTCTGTCGCGATCTTATAACCAGCAAAGGCACCAGCCGCGACAGTCGTCACCAATGCAATCGCAGTTAAAATCTTATTCCTCATCTTGGCCTCCTTGATCAAACTGAATCATTTCACCAAGAATACGAGAGAGCTCTTCCTCGTCTTTAAACTCAATCTCAATCTTATTCTTTCCACGCGAGCTTTTCACGCGCACGTTGGTATTAAATACCTGACGAAGTACACGCGCAGCCTTTTTAAAAGACTGAGGCGTTGCAGGCCGCGGCGTCTTAGGTGTCTCTCCGGCAGAAAACAATGGAGCAAGATTTTCTGTCGCTCTTACAGAAAGGCCCTCCGCAACAACCTTCTCTGCAAGTCGAATTCGAGCATCCTCATAGGGAACTGCAAGAATCGCACGTGCGTGACCAGCAGTAAGTTTACCCTCAAAAATCATTTGCTGAACTACTTCGGGGAGATCGAGAAGGCGCAGCGAATTTGTAATTGCAGAGCGTGATTTGCTTACTGCCTTCGACAATGCCTCCTGGGTCATACCGCTGGCATCAATGAGCTGGCGATAGCCCTTAGCCTCTTCGACGGGATTCAGATCAGAACGCTGAAGGTTTTCGATAAGAGCAAGAGCCAGCATCTCTTCATCATTAACATCTTTAATGATGACAGGCAGCTCCTCAAGACCAGCAAGCTTTGACGCCTGGTAACGACGCTCACCAGCGATGATCTCATAGCCGTTTCCATGCTTGCGAACCAAAAGCGGCTGCAAAACGCCATGTTCTTGGATTGACTCGCTCAACTCGCGAAGTTCAGTTTCATTAAAGTGAATTCGCGGTTGATTAGGGTTGGGAACGATATCCTCAACCGGTAGTTTTGTTTCAGATGCTGTATTTGAAGCAGATGCAGCAGAACCACCGGTCTCATACTCAGCCTCTGAGACCAAAGCATTGAGTCCGCGTCCCAATCCACCGCGTTTCTTTGCACTAGGCACGCTTGATCACCTCTTTTGCAAGGTTCATATACGCTTTTGCACCCTTATTTTGAGGTGCATAGGTAATTACCGGTTCTCCAAAAGACGGAGCTTCAGAGATTTTAACAGTACGGGGAATCAGCGTCTTAAACGCCTTATCACCAAAGTACGATTGAACTTCCTCAACAACCTGATTCGACAAAGAAGTACGTGAGTCATACATGGTCATAAGCACGCCATAGGTGTCTAAGCCCTTGTTCAGACGTGATTTGACCATCTTCATTGACTCAAGCAGCTTCGTAACGCCCTCGAGTGCGTAATACTCACACTGGATTGGAATCAAAACGCTATCTGCTGCGGTCAAGGCATTGATTGTAAGCAGGCCGAGCGAAGGAGGACAGTCAATGAAAATAAAATCGAACTCGTCCTGAATCGGCTCAAGCAAGTCTTTGAGGCGGGTTTCACGAGCAATTGCGCTTACGAGCTCAATTTCAGCACCTGCAAGCTGAATCGTAGCTGGAATTACGAATACCTTTTTGCAATTTGTATCAAGAACAAGCGATTCTGCCGGCACATCATTCAACAATGCATCATAGATGCAGTGATCAAGGTCTTCTTTTTCAATTCCAAATCCACTTGTACTGTTTCCCTGCGGATCAAAATCGACAATCAGTGTCTTACGACCCTGCTCACCCAGTGCTGCTGCAAGGTTTACAGCCGTTGTTGACTTACCGACGCCGCCTTTTTGATTGATGATTGCAATGATACGCGTGTCTTTTGCGTTCTTAGAACGCTTAACGTCGCGAAATCCCACGGTCCCTCCTGGTGTGTATTAAAGCTGTCAAACGGAGGATGTTTCACGTGAAACATTCCGATTCGATATCAACTGCCATGTTTCACGTGAAACACTGCAAGTTGTTAGTATCCATTATGTTTCACGTGAAACATCTAGGCAAGCGGATTCTTCTTTGCCATGCCATTTGCACGAGGCAATGAAACAGATGCTGGATGACTCTTCTTAAGAACAATGAACTCCCTGTGGCCCAAGCCCTCAGGCAAATCGATTGCGTCATTCAGAAGCAAAGTGAAGCCACAAATCTTAGCTGCTGACATGCCAGAAGCAAGCTCCTCATCCGAAGGATTGCCCTTGGTGATAACAAATAGCCCTCCATCCTTGAGGAACGGAGCTGCATACTCAACAAGAATCGGTAGAGGAGCCAGTGCGCGGGCAGTTACGACAGAGAACTGCTTCTTATGGCTTCGAGCATATTCTTCAAGACGATCATGGACCGCATGAGCATGTTTCAACCCAAGAGCATGAACAAAAGAATTGACGGCATCAACCTTCTTACCAACAGAGTCAATATAAGTAGCTTTACGATGCGTGGTTATGGTTAACGGAATACCAGGGAAGCCCGCACCTGTCCCCATATCGAGCAAAGCTCCCTCAGGTGCCTTATTGATATAGGGGAGCAAAACAAGTGAGTCGAGGATATGAAGTACCGCAGCATCTTCAACGTTAAGAATACGGGTGAGATTAGTTGTCTTATTTGTTTCCAGAACCAAATCCAAATGCTGAATACAATTCCTCATCTCAACATCAGATACGCTCAAGGAATACTCTTTGCAATAGGAAGTTAGACGAATCAACATCTCGTCAGCTTGCTGATCAGTAAGTACCAACAACGAAAGCTCCTTTCTGACAAAAATCAGTGTATCGAGAACTTTTGACAAAAAAAAGGGGACGTGGAAACCACGTCCCCTTAGCATAAGCTCGAGTAGATTATCGAGCAACAATCACCACATGGCGATCGGGGTCAGAACCCTCAGAATGAGTATCGACGGCGTCATTGCCACGAAGTGCAATGTGAACCAGTCGGCGCTCGTAGGCATTCATGGGCGGAAGCGAAACACTCTTATGAGTGCGGATGGCACGCTCGGCTGCAGACTGAGCCATGGAGGCAACCTTGTCCTGACGGCGGCTCTTGTATCCCTCGACGTCCACTACAACCGGATACCTAAAGCCAAGCTTGCGGCTCACTAGCAAAGAGAACATAACCTGAAGGGCATCAAGGGTGCGACCATGACGGCCAATGAGAACAGCAAGGTCGGGAGCCGTTACATCCAGAATCAGCTCACCCTCGTCGCCCTCATACTCATCGATAGGAGAGTTGGCGGCATCGAAGTGCGAAAGGATGGAACGCAGGATGGAAATCGCGACATCGGCAATGGTGTCGAGCTCCTCGTCGGTCAGCTCTTCACCGGCCTTGTAGCGCTGTGCAATCTCGGGATAATCGCCCGCGACCTGCGGGGCAACCTCCTCAAGCATATCCTCGATGATCTCTTCAGACATAACGTACTCCAAAAGTTAGGTACCTAAATAAGATTGATATCCCGCTACTTCTTCTTGTGTGGGCGCGGCTTCTTCTCGCGACGAGTGACCTCAACCTGCAGCGGCGCGTTCTTAAGGCGCTCCTCCTCATCGGCCTTCGCCTTGTCGATGACCTTCTGCGTCACAAAAATCTGCTGGATAACCTGCCAAGCAGACGAGACGTCGTAGTACAGCAGAACACCAACGGGAAGGCTCCAGCCCATCCAAAGCATCATGACCGTCATGACAACGGCCATCATACGCATGCTCTGAGCCTGCTGGCCGGTCTGGTTGCGCGACATATAGAGCTGCGGAATCAGGGTCAGGACAGCGAACAGGATCAGGCAGACCAGCGCAGGCAGCGCGACCATAAAGCCATCGGCAAAGGAGGCACTCGGCGTGGTGGTCAGGTCGGGCAGAATATTAAAGAACGAGAACGCGCCGTCGTTAAAGTAGTCCGGCAGGTTACGCAGCAGCGTAAATAGGGCGAACAGGACAGGCATCTGAATCAACAGCGGCAGACAACCAGCCATCGGGTTGAACTTGTTCTCGCTGTAGAACTTCTGCATTTCCTCGGCCTGACGCTGGGGATCGTCGGCATAGCGCTCCTGGATCTCGAGCATCTTGGGCTGCAGCACCTGCATGCGTGCCGTCGACTTAGTCGACTTGAGCATAAGCGGCGTCAGCAGCAGACGGATGATGACCACCAGGATGATGATGGACAGGCCCCAGTCGACCGCAAAGGTCTGGATGAGCTTGAGCAGCTCGAAAAGGATGTTAACGATCCAATCCCACATGTAAGTTTTCCTCCGATAGCGAGTGCCCGCTAGGGCACAGGGTCATAACCGCCGACGTGCAGGGGATTGCAGCGAGCGATGCGCCTCACGGCAAGCCAGCAGCCTCTCAAAACACCGTACTTCTCAATCGCCTGGACGGCGTATTGCGAGCACGTTGGGTAATAAATGCAGGCGTCAGGCAATAAGGGCGAAATAACCTGTTGATATATGCGAATAGGAGCGATGGCAACACGTCGCAAAACGTGATTGCTCATCGCTCCTCCCCGGCAACGCCGGCGCGTTTCATAAGCGAACGCAATGCATTGTCCATCTCCTGCGGCGAGGAAACCCTCGTCTTGGGAGTTGCGAACAAGATGATGTCATAACCCGCAACGGGAAATCCACAGCTGCGGGCGGCCTCGCGCATCACACGCTTAGAACGGTTGCGCACGACAGCACAACCGAGCCGTTTAGCACCAACGAAGGCGACCCTTCCGGAGTCGCCTTCGCCAACCGATTCACATATGGTCATTCGAATCAGAGGGTGATTGAAACGACGCCCCTGACTGAACACATGCTCGAAATCTTGCCGAGACTTAATAGTCTTCATGCGAGATGTGTGTATCGCTGCTAGACAGTGAGACGCTTGCGGCCCTTGGCGCGACGACGGGCGAGCACGGCACGACCACCCTTAGTGGCCATACGGGCACGGAAGCCATGGGTCTTGGCACGCTTACGCTTATTAGGCTGATACGTACGCTTCATCTTAAGTTCCTCCTGCTGCATTTCGAGTGTCCGCGGGGGCGCGGACGCAGATATAGACACGTGAGCTTGAAGATTGTAGGGAAATCAATGTTCAAATGTCAAGAAATCAAAGGTAAAAGGTTGCGCAGTTCACACGGTTCCCCCATAAGCCGACCTCGATTTAGCGGTGCATGGCAACTTTTCACGATATTTCATCGAGTTTTCAACAGGTCATGTTGGCAATGTTGAGAACTTTTCGTCCGTTTTCCAAAGTTTTCAACAGGTTTTGAAACGTTGTCGAAAGATGAGAAACATTGCACGGTGAGCTACTATTTGTTCGAAACCTTTTGAAAGATTGCGAGCGGCATGTCTGACGACTTTTACACCATGGTCGATTCCGGAGACCCGGCACCCGACAACGAGCACATCACCGGCGTGCGCGAAGAGCGTAAGGAAGGCGAGCAGACGACCACGCAGGCGCCAAAAGCCATGTACGCCGCGCGCATCGCCGTCTATGACGACATGCTGTCGACACCGCGTGTGATCGTCATTGATCCGCAAGATGTCCGCACGTATTTGGAAGAGACGACCAACACCGTCTACCAGTGCATGAAAGAACAAGGTGGCCATATCTCGCTCATGGTCATCCGTGAGATTGTCGAAAACTTTATCCACGCACACTTTGCCGAGCCCATCATCTCGATTCTGGACGGCGGAGACACCATCCGCTTTGCCGATCAGGGGCCCGGCATCGACGACAAGGAGCGCGCTTTCGACTTTGGCGTTACCAGCGCAAACAGCAAGATGAAGCGCTATATCCGTGGAACCGGAGCAGGGTTTCCCATGGTGCAGGAGTATTTGGAAAACGCCGGCGGGGCCGTGTCCATCGAGGACAACATGGGCAACGGCACCGTGGTTACGGTAAGCCTGAACCCTAAACGCGTGCAGGAAATCGAACGCGCCGGCGGACGCGGCGCTGCCGTGCGACCCGAGACGGAGCAGCCCACATATCCCCTGCCGGGAGCTTTTGCGCAGCAGCCCATGGCAACGCAGCAGATGCAGCCCCCCGTGGGACAGATGCAGCAGTCCGGAATGCTTCCTGTACAAGAGCCCCAGGCGGCATCGATGTCGATGCCGCCAAACGTGCCAGAGGCCATGCCGCTGGCGGATCAGGATGCAGCAGCAATGCAGCAGGCGACGGGGGCACCGGGCGGCCAGCAAATGGGCTATCAGCCGTACCAACAGGGATATCCATATCAGCAGATGCCGCCACTGGGGTATGGCCAGCAGTTCCCGCAGCAGTACCAGCAGGGATATCAGCAGCCGTACCAGCAGATGCCGCAGCAGCAGTACAACCCCTGGGCCCAGCAGATGCATCCGCAGCCTTACCAACAGTGGCCTCAAAGTTTTCAACAGCAAATGCCGCCGATGCAGAGTTCTCAACAACCAGCAGCTCAAATGATGTATCCTAATGCAGCAAATCAGTATGCGCAGCCACAACCGGACGTGTTCGTAAGCGATCGCGGCAACGCCGCGCTGGGCTATCTGGCGCAAAATCAAGCGTGCGGTGCAACCGATCTGGCGAGGGCGTTTGGAAACTCGGCCCCCACTTGGTCACGCACGCTCAATGACTTGGCGCAGGCCGGCTTGGTCATCAAGCATGGCCAGAAATACCATCTGACCGAACTCGGCGCCGCTCGCGTGCGAGCTCAGAGCTAAAGAACGGGAGAGATAGTGGACGAGGAAGCAAGCATCATCCTGGGGGATGCCATCGCCTTTTGCCAGCGCGACGGCCAAGATGCACGCCTCATCAACATGCTGGGGCAATCGCGCGCCATAAGCCTGACCGAAGATACGCTCACGATCGAGGCCCCCTCGCGCTTTGCCATCGCGCAGCTCAAAAAGCATCAACCGACTATTGAGGCCTATCTGGAAGAAATCGCCTTTGCACCGATCGCGCTCGACATCGTGGCACCGCAAGGCACCGCCGCGGAATCCGCTGACTCGACGGCGCCCGCCACGGCTCCCGCTGCTTCCCCGGCGCCGCCGGCCGACGCATGC